>JAZKYG010000048.1:0-25992 GCA_045612025.1 Bacteroidales bacterium | reverse complement strand
TTCTGAGAAGTCGTATTCACCTTTACCCATACGTAATAATTCTGCTTCAACGAATGATAATGATGAATAGCACCAGCATGTACCTGCTGCGTATTGGTTCTTAACTGATGTTACAGGAAGTCTTACTTCTTCTGAGAAGATCCAACCTTCTTCTTTTGGAGCTTGTTCTGCTTCTTGTGTGTTAGCTAAGCATGGCATAACGAATGCTAATGCTGTTGCTGCTAAGAATTTTCTAAAGTTCATAGTGTTAATTTAATTTAAGTTAATAATAATTTATAATTCTAATTTTGTTTTGATATCTGATGTCAAAGCTTCTTTGTTAACAGTGAAGAACATGGTGTGGAGACGTACGAATGGTTCTGAACAATACCAATAGCCTTCATATCCGTAGTTGCCTGTCCATGAGTTTTTCACCTTATAATATTTGTTGCCGTTTTGGTCGTGAGCGATGCCAACGATGAGCATGCTGTGGTCGTCTGTTGTCTGACCGTTTTCGTATGCTTCTTGGTGCATCTCTTCTGTGACTTCTTTCTCTGGCATCACGCTTTCGAATTTATATAATGAAGCGAGAATCTCATCATCGCTCATCTTCTTATATTTCTTTGCGTCTGATTGTCTGATTTTTTCAACGTCGTTTTCAAGAACTACGCCTACGCCTGCATTACGGCTGAAGCCTTTGTCGCTTACGTCTTGTGCCCAACCTACAGTGTAGCCGCTATTCAATGCGTTGTCGAGTTCGTTCATCAACTCATCAAGTGGCATATTGTAAGTAAAGGTATTTGTCCAGTTGTCTTGGATAGGCATGATGTATGGCTTGTAGTTTTCATGGTTTGTGAAAGCGCCAATCTGTACGTAGTCTTCTATGTTGATAGGATATTTTTCTGCGAATGACTTAGCGTCGTATTCTGTGCCTTCGAAAGTGAATGTTGCAGGAACTTCGCCGAGATAAACGTTCAAGATTTCTTGTACCATTTCATCCCAGACCTTGCTGATTTTGCCGTTATGTTGTTTGTTGACGATCTTGCCGTATTCAGCGAGGACAGTGTGTAACTCGCCGTGGTTGTGTGTCTTGTCACCTAAAACGAGTCCGTCGTAATTTTCGTTTGGCATCATGCCGTTTTCGTTGATGGCATATAAAACGTCGAACACTTCGCCGCCAGGACTGAAGTTACAGGTTCCTTGCATGCGGACGTATTTCTCGAATTTGTTAGCATAAGCCCAACGTACGAGATACATTTCTGAAAGGTCGAGTTCAGTGTTGTATTTTCTCATGATTTCAGCTTCTACCATAGCTAATCCTGCGAAGCACCAGCATGTGCCTGATTTGGCTTGGTTCTTTACTGAAGTGTGAGGAACGACAACGTCATCAGTGAATTGATATGCGTTTGATTGTGCGAAAAGCATTGAACCGATACCGAGAGTCAATGCGAGTGATAAGAATAGTTTTTTCATATTTTTTTGAGTCAACAGACTACAGACTACGGTCAGCAGTCAGAGTCTATGTTAATGTTATTGCTTAATAAATCTTTTTACAAAATCTCCGTTTTCTGTTTTAACTTTGATGAAGTAAACGCCTTCGTTGAAGTCAGAAACATTGATGTCCAATTTTGAATTGTTCATTGTAGATTGTTCGTTATAAACGTTTACTCCTAAAATGTTATAGATGTTAACTTCTGTGATTTCAAAGTTTGCAGATACAGTGATGTTGTCAGAAACTGGGTTAGGGTAGACTTCGAAAGATCTATTGTTTTCAATAAGTGACTCGCCTAATGTTTTTGTACAAGCTTCTTCTGAAGGATCTGATTCTGTGTCAACGCCCATTGCTGTTACAGTGTAGCAGTATTCTGTGTTGTATTCCAAGTTTTCAACAACGTATGTTGTTTCTGTGATGTTTGCTATTTCCTTATCATCGCAATATACGAAGTAGCTCATTGCGTTTTCAACAGCATCCCAAGTCAATTTGATTGAAGAAGTGCTTTCAGCAGTTGCTGTGAGGTTTGCTGGAGCTTCAACTGCGCTGAAGTCTTCAATTTCTTCTTCGCTGAGGATGACAGAGACTTCTTCAGAACGTTCTGATACGATTTCATTTTCAGCGTCGCAGATTGTCAATACAGAAATATATAATTGACCATCGGCATCTGAACCCATAATGTATTCTGTTGTTGTGACATTGCCCATCCACATACCTTCTGGATAGTATTGTGTTGATACATAGATTGCATATCCGTCAGCGCCTTCAACAGCATCCCATGTGCAGATGAGTTTATATTTCTTTCCGAAATCTGGATTGTTTAATTCAACATCGACTTTAAGGTTTTCTGGAACAGGACAATCTTGTGCAAATAATGTTGCAGAGATGATTAGTGCGAATAATAAAAGTAATGATTTTTTCATAAGCTTAAATAATTAATGATTAGTTTTCAAAGATACAAAAAAAAGTGATACGTTTTAAGGTTCTGTTAAAAAAAGCTTTTTCAATTAGGAATTGAGGAATTGAGGAATTTTTTCATACCCTCAACTCCTCATGCCTTCTTAATTCTTAATTATTCTTCTAACAATATTGCCTTCTTTAGTTTTAACTTCAACGAAATAAATTCCTGATTTCAAATTAGAAACATCTATTGAGTTTCTGAGTTTCTGAGTTTCTGAGTTTCTGAGATTTTGAACTCTTCCATAAACATCATAAACTGCAACTTCTTCAATTTCGTTTTCTGCTTCGATATAAAGTCTGTCGTTGACTGGATTTGGATAAATGACAAATCTGCTTTCGTTATTTGAAACCAAACTTGTGGTGTCATTTCCATTGCCTTCGTCTTCTATTGCAAAAGAAGTCTTGATGAGGCCGACAGATTTTTTATTGCCATATAATGCAACGACTTCAACAACATATAAGTCGTCTTCTTTTGCTATGCTATGTGACAACTCTGTTGTATTATTTGCAACTAATTCATTGTTGACATACAAGTTATATCCTGTTGGAGTGCTTGTTTCAGGAGCGTCCCATGTGATTTGCAATGTGTTGTCAGTATCTGTAAGCTGCAGGTTCTGGACAGGATAAGGATGGTCGGTGTATTCATAGAGGAAGCTGCTGTTGAACACTTCTCCTGACACGAGGTTTTGAACCCAAACTGCCACTTCGAGGTCGTTCATGTCTTCAACGTTGGTGTTGGTCATGTCGTAAGAGAATTCAAGACGTTTGTATTCTCCTAGGCTGACTTCGAAATCGTTGCCGTTAGCATTGTCGAGCATCTTCATCATGATGTGATGGAATTCTTTCTCGCCATTGCTTCCAACATTGCCTGTAGTAGTCTTTTCATTGACTGACACGAATGCCTTGACTTTATTCAGGCTGATATAAGACATGATGTCTGTTGTGATGTTGATTGTCTTGCCTTCGATGTCAAACGCACCTTTGATATTTACGAAAGCAGGATTGTTGTAGCTGTTGTCAAACTGATATTGTGATACTGCTGTAGGTCCTAAGTTGACGCCATCAAAGGCTACATTTGGAACGCCTGATACCAAGTAATAGTTGCTTCTTACATCACATTCTGGAGTGTTGTAGATATCGGTAGGGTATTTTGCAGGATACTTGACGTATGTGTATTTGCCAGAGTTATTGCTAGTCAATGTATTCATATAGTTATTGACATTAACGCAAGGGTCGCATGAAGAACTTGAGAAGTGTTCAATCATCGGATGTCTTTGTGTAGTGCCCAAAGCAACATTGATTTCTTTCGTCAAGGTGTTGTTGCTCATATCTTCATCAGTTTTGTTGTTGACGGATAAGATATTAACTTCGACATTGTATTTAGCAGGAGTGAGATATATGTCTTGGTCGAAGGTGAATTGTTTTGTCTCATTGCTAGCAATGTTTGTCTCGAATATCTGGCTATTGGTGTTTCCATCTATGGTGTATTCAGCTTCAAAAGAAGTGATTTCTTCCATACCTGTATTCTGAACTGTGAAAGAGATATTGGTGTTGCCACTGTTGATGTTTTCTGGCATATCGATAGAAGCGAGTTTCGCGTTGTTTACATCTATGGTGAAGACTTCTATATCATCGAAATATACAGCATTGATATTGGCAGAGTTGCCTTTGAAGAAGATGCAAATCATTACTTTTTCCTGACCCATATCGTCGTTGGCGATTACCTTGCTGATGTTATGCTGTCCGTCGTAGTAGAATGTCTCTTCGTAGCATATATCCCATTTCATTCCGTTGCTTGATGATGTAGCGATACCTATTGTTGAAGGATAGTCGGTGTATATATCTACATAATGCTTGAATGATACTGTGACGCTGTCGATGCCGGTTAGGTCGAGGGTAGGGAAGGTGAGTTTGGTGAATCCGTTATAGAAAATAGGCTGATAATTCATCTTCATTTCGTAGGCGTTGCCTCCACTAAAATTACTTTCTGACAGCGACCAGTTCTGGTTGTTACCGCCTGTTATCTTCCAGCCTTCAGGCATCTCAGCAGAGTCGAAAGTCTCTCTCAACAAAGTGCCTCTGTTCTGAGCTGAAACCGCTACTGATAATAATAATGCTAATGTTAATAATAATGTCTTTTTCATAATTTTTAAGTCTACGGACTACGGATTACGGACAATTGACTTTAATTATGAGTGGTTCAAAGTTCAATAGCCTTAGTTCAATAGCCTTAGTTTTTAATAATTCTTCTAACAATATTGCCTTCTTCGGTATTTATCTTAATGAAATAAATTCCTGATTTCAAATTAGAAACATCTATTGAGTTTCTGAGTTTCTGAGTTTCTGAGTTTCTGAGATTTTGAACTCTTCCATAAACATCATAAACAACAATTTCTTCTATCTCTACTTCAGTTTCGATATAAAGTCTGTCGTTAATAGGATTTGGATATAATTCTAATTTGTCGTTAAGTTCTTCAATCATATCGCCTGTTGCTGTTACGCATATCTCTTTTGTGTAAGCTGATTTGTTCTTGCCGAAAAGGGCTCTCACTTGGTAGCAGCATTCGTCACCTTTTAAGAAGTCGATGTCGGTGAATGATGTTGTCTCAACGCTTGCATAGTATTTCTTGTTACGATATACTTCGTAGCTTGTTGCGCCTTCGACAGCGTCCCAAGATACCACGATGTTTGATGTGTTATCTGTGGCGGTAAGGTTTTGTGGTGTGCTGAATTCTGAAGAATAGATTTCCACGGCGCCAACAGATGTCATGGCGTTTTCATATAAAGCTACTACTTCAACGATGCAGAAGTCTGACTTATCGACACTGAAAGAATTTTCTTGAGTGTTGCTTAATGTCAGCTCGTTGTTGATATAAAGGTTATAACCAAGAGGTTCTGCGTTTTCTGGTTTGTCCCATGTTATCTTGAGTCTGTTGCCTTCAGTGATCTGGAGGTTTTCAACTGGATAAGGGTGGTTTGTGTATTCGTATAAATAATGGCTGTTGATGATTTCTTTTGTGAAAGGATCTTGAACCCATACAGCTACTTCGAGGTCGTTGAGTTCTTCCATGAAAGTGGTGCTCATATCATAGGTAAATTCGAAGCGTTTGTATTCGCCAGCTTTGATTGTTGTCTCAATGCCGTCGCTGCCGTTCATCATCGCCATCATGACGTGGTGGAATTCTGTCTCGCCGTTGCCGCCATATTCTACTCTGTTTTCTGTTGTAGTCTTTTCATTTATGGTGATGAATGTTCTTACGTCGTCGAGGTTAACGTATGAACCCACGTCAGCGATGAGAGTGATTGTGTTGTCTTCTGGATTTACATTGAAAGCACCTCTTATTTCAGCGAAAGCAGGGACGTCGTATCTCTGTAACAATTTGGTTTGTGTAACATGCTGAGCAGTGTTTCCGCTGAGTTGTAACTCAGAATCGAGGAACACTTGTGGCACTGTAGATACATTATAGAACATACATTTGTCGTAGCTGTCGCTGATGAAATAAGGGTCGCCCATACCTGGCCAGTTGACTACATATTTAGTATAAGTGTATTTGCCAGGGTTGTTTGTTGTAACCTTTGTCATCAATTGGTTGATCAAAACGCAAGGAGCGCATGTTGAACTTGAGAAGTGTTCAATCATTGGGATTCTTTGTTTCTCAGCAAGAGAAGCGTCGAATTTATTTGTCAAGGTGTTGTCGTCGAGATTGTCTTCTCCTCCGTTAACGCTTAAGATATTGACCTTGATGTCGTATGATCCTGGGAGTATGTTTTTCTTGTCAGAGAATGTGAATGTCTCTGTTCCGAAAGCAGGTATTGATGTTGTGAATGTTTCTGTCACTGTTTCATAGCCATCTAGTTCATAGCTTGCTTCGAAAGACTGTATGTCGTAGTTGCCCATGTTTTGTACGCTGAATTTGACATCCAATGGACCTGATCCTATTCTTTCGTAGATATCGATGCTGTTCAGTCTTATCTCTGAATTCGACTGGGCTTTTATCTTGATATTATCGAAGCAGAATTCTGTGAAGTTATAAGATGTGCCGTCGAAGAAGATGCAGAACAAGACGTTTTCTTTTCCCATGTCGGCTGTCGCAATTCTTTCTTCGATGTTGTATATTCCTGCAAGTGCGGAAGGTATATTATATTCTTGTGACCAGCCTTCGTTCCATGTTGCGCCATTGTCAGATGATGTGGCTACACCTATTTTTGCTTTATAGTTCTGGTCGTAGTTGTTGAAATAATGGTTCATTGTTAATGTCACGCCTTCAATGTCGGTGAGGTCGACGGCTTTTGTGACGAGTCGTGTCACTCCTTCAAACTGAGGATTCCAGTATAGTTTTGCTTCATTAGGTTCGCCGCCAGCATTATTGCTGCTGCTTATCGACCAGTTTTTCTCTGCTTCACCCATGATGCACCAGCCTTCTGGCATCTCTGCTGAATCAAATTTCTCATCTATCAACTGCGCAAAAATCGTAGTTGAAAATAATAATGCTAATGTAAGAAGTAATGTCTTTTTCATGATGTTTAAGTCTACGGACTACTGACTACGGACAATTGACTTTTTAATCTAGGAGTGGTTCAAAGTTCAATAGCCTTAGTTCAATAGCCTTAGTTTTTAATAATTCTTCTAACTATATTGCCGTTTTCAGTATTTATATTGATGATATAAATTCCAGATTTCAAATTAGAAACGTCTAGAACTGTTGGCTGTTGGCCGTTGACTATTGACTGTCTTCTGCCGTAAATGTCATAAATGCTAACTTCTTTGACTTCTACATCTGTTTCGATATAAAGTTTGTCGTTGACAGGATTAGGGTATATGCCGATGTTAGCATCTGTTTCTTCAATGCCTGTTACTTCCAAGAAAACAACACATGCTTCTGAGTGTTCTGATTCAACGGAGTTGCATGTTGATGTCACTGTGTAGATGTAAGTTCCGTTATTGTCAAAGCCTGTTACGAATGTTGTTTCATTGACGTCGCTGAGTTTTTCGCCGTTGACATAAACTGTATAGAATTCAGCTTCGTCTACTGCATCCCATGTCAAAGTGACTTTATGTTTATAGTCGAAGTCTTCTGCGAAAGTTTCAAGTTTGTGGCTGATGTTGACAGGAGCGTGGCATCCTATGATGATTTTATCGACTGCTCCGATTGACTTCACATCGTTTTCATATAAAGCAACTACTTCTACGCCATAGAATCCGTCAGGGTTTTCAACTGAGTATGACATCTCTGTTGTGTTTTCCAATACCAATTCGTTGTTGACATATAAGTTATATGCTAAAGGACTGCCTTGTTCTGGTGCTTCCCAGCTGATTGAGAGATTGCCATCATTTGTCAACTGGAGGTTTTGTACAGGATAAGGATGTGCGCAGTATTCATATAAATATCTGCTGTTTAATATTTCGCCGGTTTCTATATCCTGAATCCATAAGGCAACCTCGAGGTCTTCGATTTCTTCGTTGAATGTTGTGCTCATATCGTGAGAGAATTCGAAGTGTTGGCGGCTGCCTGTAGTGAGACTTACTGTGCTGCCTTCTGCATTAGGGAACATCTTCATCATGACGTGATGGAATTCTTTGAGACCGTAATCGTAAGTGAAGTTGCCGGTTGTTGTCTTTTCATTCACTGAGATATGTACTTTCACATTGTCGATGTCGATATAAGACATGATATCAGCGATGACGTTGATGGTGTTGCCTTCTGTATTGAAAGCGCCTTTGATGTCGACGAAAGCAGGAGAGTTGTATATATCATCCAATTCTTCTTGTGTGACAGCTTTGTTGCTGCGACCGATGCCGTTATAAGCCAAGAAAGGAACGCCGCCTACGTTGTAGAAATTCTTTCTTTTACCGCCTTCTTCGTTGTAGTATGGGTCGCCAGGACTAGGCCAGTTCATGACATATTTAGTATATGTGTATTTGCCTGGATTGTTGTCACGCAATTCTTGTATTGTACGTTCCAAAGGAACACATGAAGAACATGTTGAACTTGAGAAATGCTCAAACATAGGTAATCTTTGAACCTTGTTCAAGGCAACTCTGATGTCTTTGCGAATAGTGTTGTTGACAGTGTTTTGATCATCTTGTCCGTTTACAGAAGTGATTGTTAATATACCGCTGTAGTTGTCAGGTGTGAGATTGATAGTTTTTTCAAATGTGAATTGCTTTGTCTCGTATTGTGCCAATTCTGTTTCGAATGATTCTGTTATAGTCTCGCCGTTTATGCTGAATTCTGCTTCGAATGAGGTGATGGTTTCGCTGCCAGTGTTTTGTACTGAGAAACCAACGATATTGTCGCCTGCAGGAACGATGTTTCCCATATTGATGTTTTGTGCTTTCGCATCAATTGGAACTAATGAATTGATTTCGATATCATCGAAATACCATCCATTGATATTGTTCGAACTGCCTTGGAAATAGATACAGAATACTACATTTTCTTTTCCTAAGTCTGGAGTCTTTATACTCTGGATAACATTGTATTGGCCTCCTTCTGAATATGTTTGTGACCAAGCGATATTCCAGTTTTGTCCGTTGTTGGATGATGTTGCGACGCCGAGGGCAGCAGATATGCTTTTCTTGTCAAAGAAATGTCTGAATGAAATAGTTACTGTCGATGTTCCGCTTAAGTTAACAGGTGCTGTTATGATGCGAGATATGCCTATGGCTTTAGGGTCGCTGTTGAATTTCAATTCATTGGCTTCTCCTCCTGCTCTGTTTGTTGTGGAAACCAACCAGTTGTCGGTACAGTTGTCTGATGTTCTCCATCCAGTAGGAATAGACATAGAATCAAATGTTTCTCTCAAGATGACAGATTCATTCTGTGCAAAAACAGATGCAGAGAGAAATAACGCTAATGTAAGTAGTAATGTCTTTTTCATATCTAAAAACCTAGTTTTTAATTATTCTTCTAACTATATTTCCTTTTTCAGTATTTATCTTAACGAAATAAATTCCAGTATTTAATCCAGACAAATCAATGCTTGTCTTTGTGTCTTTGAGATTATGTGCCTCTGTGACTATAGCTCTTCCATAAACGTCATAAACTACAACTTTTTCAATATCACCTTCTGCTTCAATGAAGAGTCTGTCGTTGACAGGGTTAGGGTAGATGTTCAATGAAACGGTGTTTTCAATGATAGATGTTGTGCTGTTTTCAATGAAGATATTATCTATGACACTTGCTGAAGTCTTGCCGTTTTCATAGACTGCAACGACGCTGACAATAGTCAGACCATTTACGTCTTTTGTTGAATATGATAATTCTTTATGGTTTTCTACAGTTAGCTTATCGTTGATGTAAATGTTATAAGCTACAGGTGTTACTTGTTCTGGAGCTTCCCATGTTACTGATAATGTGCTGTCGTTGTTGGCAAGCTGTAAGTTTTGAACTGGATATGGATGTTCGGTGTATTCATACAAGTAGTTACTGTTATAAATCACAAAGCTTTCATAATCTTGAATCCATACAGCCACTTCGAGGTCGTTGAGTTCTTCCATGAAAGTTTCTTTCATGTTACAGGAGAATTCAAAGTGTTGCATTTCGCCTACTGTCAGATCTATGGCAGTGCCTTCGTGGTTTGGTAACATTTTCATCATGATATGATGGAATTCTGTTTCGCCGTTATAGCTGGCGTTACCAGTTGTAGTCTTTTCGTTGACAGTGACGAATAATCTTTTGTTATGGATATTTACGAATGGCATAATATCTACAGTGATGTTGATTGTGCTGTCATTTTCATTTACGTTGAAAGCGCCTTTGAGTTCAATGTAGGCAGGAACGTTGTATTCTGTCATGAAATCTTGTTCGACGATGGCATTATTTCCGTATAAATCACCGTTGAGGAAAATAGTAGGAGCAGCGGCTACACTATAGTATTTCTTTCTTTCTCTACATTCATCGGTGTAATAAGGGTCACCGGTAGTTGGATAGTCAAGAGGGAATTTTGTATAGGTGTATTGTCCATGATGTTTCTCAGTGAGGAGTGCCATGGCTTGATTGACAAGCACGCAAGGTGCGCATGTAGGACTTGAGAAATGTTCTATCATTGACTTTCTTTGCACTGTTCCAAAAGCAATGTTTATTTCTGATGAAATGACATTGTCAGAAGTGATGTCTTCTTTGCCGTTGACACTTAATATGGATACTGTCAGTTTGTGAGAACCAGGTGTGATGTCAACTTTTTCTTGGAAAGAAAATTGTTCCATTTTCAATGAAGCAATGTTGGTTTCAAATGTTTCTACTACAGCTTCGTTGTCGTCTATTTGGAAACTTGCAGTGAATGAGGTGATGGTTTCTTCTCCAGTGTTTTTTGTTGTGAAAGATATTTCGTTGTCTTTTGTTCCTATTACTTCAGGCATATCTACAGACATCAATCCGAGGTTGAGTTCGTCGATGGTGTAAATGTCGATGTCGTCGAAATACCAGCCGTTCATATATCCTGAGTTGCCCTCGAAGAAGATGCAGAATTTGACATTTTCTTTTCCCATATCAGGAGTGGATATGACTTTGACGAAATTATGCTGGCCTTGGTTGTCGCTGGAATAATAGTTTTCCCAAGCGAGGTTCCATGTGGCGCCGTTATCTGATGTTGTGGCGACACCCATTTTATGTCCGTTGCTATGATTGTCAAGAAAAGCCTTGAAAGACACAACTATATTAGTGACATCGGTGAGGTTGAGAGCTGGTGATACTAAACGCGCTACGCCTTCGAATGAAGGTTTCCAATAGAGTTTTATCTCGTTAGGATCACCGCCGGCTTGATGTGTCTTGACAATCTGCCAGTTGTCGACACCTTTACCATCAAAGGTCCATCCTGTTGGGAAATCTTCAGAATCGAAACTCTCATGGATATATGAGATTCTGTTCTGTGCGAAAATTGTTGACGATAACAATAACGCTAATGTGAGTAGTAATGTCTTTTTCATTGCTTAATAATTCTTTTAACTATATTTCCTTCTTTAGTATTTATCTTAACGAAATAAAATCCAGTGTTTAAATTAGAAACATCTATTGAGTTTCTGAGATTCTGAGATTCTGAGATTCTGAGATTTTGAACTCTTCCAAAAACATCATAAACCACGACTTCCTCTATCTCACTTTCTGCTTCTATATAAAGTATGTCGTTAACTGGGTTAGGGTAGATGTTGATATTGTTTTCTGTGATGTCTTCGATATTGTCACCAGCAAGTATTTCTTTTACGAGACCTACTGATGTCATGTCGTTTTCATATACGGCCACGACTTCAACATATCTGTTGTTATTTGATGTTATAGAATATTCGAGTGATGATATTTTCTCTGCTGTTAATTTGCCGTCGATATGTATGTTATATCCGACAGGGTTTCCTTGTTCTGGCTTCTCCCATTTTACAGTCTTTTCTATAACATTAAGATTTCTGACAGGGTAACAGTGACTTGTATATTCGTAAGCGTAATGGCTGTTGTATATTTCTCTTGTCGCGTCATTCTGTATCCATAATGCTACTTCAAGGTCGTTGATGTCTTCCATGAAAGTGGAACCCATGTCATAAGTGAACTCGAGACGTTTGTATTCGCCTGCATTGATGTCGAGAACAGTTCCTTGGTCACCGCTTAACATCTTAAGCATGACATGATGGAACTCGGTCTCACCGTTAGTTGCAGTATTTCCTGTTGTGGTCTTTTCATTGACTGATACGTAAGCCTTGATATCTTCGGCATTGAAATAAGTCATGAAGTCGGCTGTGACATTGATGGTGTTACCTGTGACATTGAAAGCGCCTCTTACATTTCCTAATGCAGGAGTGCCATAGCTGTTGTTGAAAGTCTCGTCGTTGAGAACGGTCTTGTCTTGGAACTTTCCGTCGAAATATACTGTAGGAACACTTAGAATACCATAATAAGACATCTTTGTTCCGACTTCAGTGGTGTAATAAGGGTCACCTGAACCAGGTCCGTTTACTGTATATTTTGTGTAGGTGTATTTGCCCTTGTTGTTGTCTGTGAGTTCAGCCATGGTTTGGTTTACGCTGACACAAGGGTCGCATGTTGAACTTGAGAAGTGTTCTATCATAGGTGTTCTTTGTGTTCCATACATGGCAGTGCCGATGCTTTTTGTTATGCTGCTGCTTGTCTCAATGTCGTCGTCATTGACTCTGAATATCTCTATTTCTATGTCATAGTCTTCACCGAAGATGAAGTCGTATGGGTCTTCAAATGTGAACTGCAAACTGTCAAGATAATTCAGTTCTGTATAGAATGACTCTGACAACACTTCTTCACCATTGATGATACATCTTGCTTCGAATGACTTTATTGCTGTTTCGCCTATATTCTTTGCAGTGAAATTGATTGGCGTTTCACCTTGGATGATGTATTCTGGAACATCAATGCTTGTGGCCTCGATGCCGATGCTTTCTACTATATATACTTTGAAGTTGTCGAAGTAGATACTTTGTATCGCTGACGAGTTGCCTTCAAAATAGAAGCAGAATTTGATGCTTTTCTTTCCCATGTCGGGACCGCTGATATTTTCAAGGATAGATATTTGTTCAGTCTTGGTGTATGATCCTGACCAAACGTCGTTCCATGTGGCGCCGTCGTCTGATGATGTGGCAACGCCAATCTTGGCAGTTCCGCTGAACATGACGACATATACGTCTAACGACAACATTGCGCTGCTGATACCTGTCAGGTCAACAGCTGGTGAGACGAAGCGTGCTGCACCGATGAACATAGGACTCCATGAGAGCTGCATCTCGTTAGGCTTGCCTCCAGCACTGAAACTTTGTGAGATATACCAGTTGTTTGTGCCAACGCCAGCTTTGGTCCATCCCTCTGGGATTCCGCTGTCGCTGAAATCTTCATTGATGATATTGATGGTATTCTGTCCCAATGCTATCATCGAGAACAACAGACCTAATGTTAATAGTAATGTTCTTTTCATAATTCCTTGTTCTTATTAGGATTTGAGGAGCCGGGGAACTAAGGGATTTTTATACCCTCAGTTCCTTTTAATTCTTAATAAATCTTCTAACTGTATTTCTGTTTCCAGTATTTATCTTAACGAAATAAATTCCAGTGTTTAAATTAGAAACATCTATTGAGTTTCTGAGATTTTGAGTTTCTGAGATTCTGATATTTTGAACTCTACCATAAACATCATAAACCATGACTTCTTCTATCTCGCTTTCTGTTTCTATATAAAGTATGTCGTTAACTGGGTTAGGGTAGATGTTGCAGTTGATAGCATTGTATTCTTTAACATTGACGTCGTTTTCAACATTTATCATTTTTACAACATTTACAGATGTTCTTCCATTTTCGTAAAGAGCAACGACTTCAGCGATATGAGTTTGGGAAGCTAAGTGAGATACATTTTCTTTATTATATTTGAATGTCTCTGCATTGGTTTCTGCAATCAACTCACCGTCCATGTAGACCTTATATCCTATAGGAGTGCCTTGTTCTGGTTTTTCCCATTCTATTTCAAGTGTTGGCATGCCGCCGTCTATCATTGTTGCAGTCATATTTTGAACAGGATAGCAGTGATCTGCATATTCGTAAGCGAAGCGGCTGTTGTAAATTTCTTTAGTCTCGTAGTTTTGTAACCATAAAGCTACTTCAAGGTCGTTGATGTCTTCCATGAAAGATTTTTCCATGTCGTAAGAGAATTCGAGACGTTGGTATTCGCCAGCCTTGATATTGATGATGTTGCCTTCAGAGTCGTTTAACATCTTCATTGTGATATGATGGAATTCTTTTTCGCCGTTAGAGCTTGCGTTGCCTGTTGTAGTCTTTTCATTGACAGATATATAAGCTCTTACGCTGTCCATCGCTATATATGACATGAAGTCGGCTGTTACATTGATGATGTTGCCTGAAACGTTGAATGCGCCTCTTACGTCGGCGTATGTTGGAGTGCCGAATGCAGCGTTGAGCGCTTCTGGTGTCACGATTTCATATTCTCTTAAGTCGCCGTCTAGGTAGAACTCAGGCGCACTGCCTACTTGGTAGTAGTCTACTCTTGTCTTGCATTCATTAGTTGCGTATGGGTCGCCAATGCCAGGCCATTTAACAGGATATTTGACGTAGGTGTATTTTCCAGCATTGTCGTTTTCCACTTGTTGCATCATAGCGTTTGCACTGACGCAAGGTACGCATGTTGAGCTTGAGAAATGCTCTATCATAGGAATCTTAGAAGCATAACCCATACCTGTAGCGATGTGCTTTTCTAATATGTTGTTGCTTTCGTTGCTGTCGCTGTCTCCGTTGACAGATACTATTTCAACGTTCACGTTATATGTTCCAGGAGCGATGTAGATGCTTTCTGAGAATGTGAATTGTTGGAAGTCTAAGGTTTCTATGTTGGTGTTGAATGTCTCAGTAACAGTTTTGTTGCCAATAGTGTATTTCGCCTCTACTGATGTTATTGGTGTTGAGCCTATGTTCTGCACTGTGAATGCTATATCATGTTCGCCGTAGTTGCTCATTTCTGGGACGTCGATGCTTGTCATTCCTAAGTCGATGCTTTCTTGTGATGAGATGACAAAGTCGTCGAAATACCATCCGTTAAGAGTGAATGAAGAACCTGAGAAGAATAAGCAGAAATATACGTTTTCTTTGCCTAAGTCAGGAGTGCTGATCAGTTCGAAAACCTCATAATTGCCTGATACTTCGTATTGTTGTTCCCATGCTACGTTCCAGTTTATTGTATCGAGAGATGTAGCGATGCCGAGTGTATAGGCGTTGATTTGGTTGTCGAGGCAGTGTTTGAAACTGACAACAACTTCTTTTGCATCTTTCATGTTTAATGCAGGTGTTACGATGCGTGATGTCTCATTAAAGAGCGGAGGCATGAAGTAGAACATAAGTTCGTTAGCGTCGCCGCCAGCTCTGTTGGTGTTTGATATTGTCCAGTTGTCTTTTCCGACTGACAGTCTAGTCCAATCTTCAGGGAAGTTTTCACTGTCAAAACTTTCGTTCAAATAAGCGTGACTCTGAGCGAATGCCATCGCTGATAACACTAATGCTAATGTAAGTAGTAAAGTCTTTTTCATTGCTTAATTATTCTTTTAACTATATTTCCTTTTTCAGTATTTATCTTGATGATATAAATTCCAGTATTTAAATTAGAGACGTCAATTGAGTTTCTAAGATTCTGAGTTTCTGAGTTTCTGAGATTTTGAACTCTTCCATAAACATCATAAACTACAATATCTTCAATCTCGCTTTCAGTTTCGATGTAAAGTCTGTCGTTGGCTGGGTTAGGGTAGATGTCGCATTTTGTCTCTTCGTTTTCTATGACCATGTCGCCATAAGCATATTTCTTTGCAACTCCGACTGATGTCTTGCCGTTTTCATATAATGCCACGACTTCGACGAAGAATAATTTGTCGTTTGATGTGGTGTTATATGATAACTCTGTTGTGTTTTCTAACACTAATTCGTTATTTACAAATACATTGTATCCAGTAGGATTTCCTTTTTCAGGCGCTTCCCATGTGACATTTCTGTCCTTGCCGTTAACGTTGAGTTTCAAGTTCTGTACAGGATAGCAGTGTGATGTATATTCATAAGCATAACGACTGTTGTAGATTTCTTTAGTCTCGTAGTTTTGTAACCACAAAGCCACTTCCAAGTCGCCTATGTCTTCCATGAATGTCTCTGTTATGTTTAATGTACATTCCATGCGATAATATTCGCCAGCCTTGATGTTGATGATTCTTCCTTCTGCATCGTCGGCCATTGTCAGTGAGATGTGATGGAATTCAGTCTCGCCGTTTTCACCTATGTTTTTAGTAGTTGTTCTTTCGTTGACGGAGACGTAAGCTCTTACATTATTAATATTAACATACGACATGAAGTCGGCTACTATTCTTATAGAGTCGTAGTCTACGTCGAAAGCACCTTTGATATTGACGTAAGCAGGCACTTCATATTGAGCGTTGAAGTTTTGTGCCTTGATGGCTCCGAATCCTTGGTCGCTGCCATCGAGGAATAGTTGTGGAGCTGATGTCACGCCGTAATAGAGAGTCCTTGTCTTTGCGTATTTTGTGTTATAAGGATCGCCAGGATTAGGGAATGACAATGGATATTTTACGTATGTATATTTGCCAGGGATACTGCTTGTTAAAGTATTCATATTGATGTTGACATCTTTGCAAGGTCCGCAGGTGGAGCTTGAGAAATGTTCAATAATAGGAATTCTCTGAGTGAAACCCATTGTGACAGCGAAGCTTTTTGTCATGCTGTTGTTGCTTTCGTCATTGTCGGCGCTGCCATTAACCTTTGTGATGTATATAGGAATATTATAATCTCCAGGGTTAAGGTTGAAAGTGTTTTTTAATGTGAATTGTTTTATTTCGAAAGGAGCGAGTTCTGTCTCGAATGTCTGAGTGTCCATAGTTCCGCAGTAAGCGTCAGCTATATTGGATGTCTCTATCTGGAAAGAGTTGATGGTTTCCTTTCCGATGTTTTGTACTGTAAACTTCACATCTGTCTCGCCGGCTTCTATAATCTCAGGGATATCTATGCTGAGTATTCTGAGGTCGATGTTTTCTTGAGTGAATATCTCGATGTCATCGAAATGCCAGCTGTATAAGTTGTAAGAATCGCCTTCGAAGTAGATGCAGAATTTCACGTTTGATTTTCCCATGTCTGGCGTGCTGACAATTTCATTGACGACGTAATTTCCTGTTTGGGAATAAGTCTGTGACCATGCGTCGTTCCATGTCCTGCCATTGTCTGAAGATGTAGCGATGCCTATCTTGCTGGAACCAGAGAAGTTGTCCAGATAATGTTTGAATGAGACAGCTACGCTTTCTACGTCTTTGAGATTTACTGATTTGAAGGCGAGATGCGATGCGCCGTTAAAACCAGGATCGAAGTATAACATAAGCTCGTTACATTCTCCACCAGCCTTGTTGGTAAGGGATATTTTCCAGTTTGGAGTTCCTAAGTCATAGACAAACCAACCGCTAGGTAATTTTGTTGAGTCAAATGTCTCTTTCACAAGAAAAGATCTTTCCTGAGCAAATATCGATACCGATAATATTAGTGCTAGTGTAAGTAGTAAGGTCTTTTTCATAATTTTTGTCAATTAGGAATTTTTAATAATTCTTCTAACTATATTTCCGTTTTCAGTATTTATCTTAACGAAATAAATTCCAGATTTCAAGCTTGATACATCAATTGAGATTCTGTGATTCTGAGATTCTAGGGTTCTGAGATTTTGAACTCTTCCATAAACGTCATAAACCACAACTTCTTCAATATCGCATTCAGCTTCAATGAAGAGTCTGTCGTTGGCTGGGTTAGGGTAGATGTTGCATTTATTTACTTCGATTTCATTTGCATTCAAGACTTCGCTGACTTTACCTATTGTGCTTACAGCTCTCTTGCTGTTTGGATATATAGCAACGACTTCAATATAATGTGTCAAACCGTCATAGATATTCAAAACTGATGCCTCGTCTATGAATGTCAATCCTTTAAAGTTAGCTTCAACCAATTGTCCGTCAATTATGATGTTATATCCGTCTGGCAATACGTTGCCTTCTGGAGTATCCCATGTGAGTTTTAATTTTGGATCTTCGCCAATAGTTGTTATGTTTAAGTTACGTGCAGGATAGACGTGGTCGCAGTATTCGTAAGCGAAGCGGCTGTTATATATTTCTTTTGTCTTGGTATCTTGAATCCACATTGCCACTTCAAGGTCATTCAACTCTTCCATATTTGTAGTCGTCATGTCATGAGTGTACTCAAAACGTTTATATTCGCCGGCTTCCAGACTTAATTTTGTTCCGCTTGCTGAACCTAACATCTTCATCAAGATATGGTGGAACTCTGTTTCTCCGTTAGAACCTACGTTTTGTGTAGTTGTTTTTTCATTTATAGAAATATATGCTGCGATATTGCTGATGTCTGTATATGAGAAAATGTCAGCTACAACTGTGATGGTAGAGTCTGTCTCATTGACGTTGAAACTTCCTCTTATGTCGATGAAAGAAGTAGTGCTATAGTTCTTGTCTAATTTTTCTTGTGGGAGTGGGTCTTCTGTATTTTTGCCGTCAAGGAAAATCATTGGAACATTGTTGACACCGTAATATACACGTCTTGTGTTGCAGTCTGAGATGTAATAAGGGTCGCCTGGAGATGGACCGTTCATTGGATATTTCACGTATGTGTATCTGCCTGGGTTGTTGGCGGTGAGTGTATCCATGCCTTGGTTTGTGAAGATGCATGGGAAACATGTAGAACTTGAGAAGTGTTCTATCATAGGAATTCTCTGGCATGTGCCGAACTTCACGTCAATGTCTTTTACTTTTATGTTATTATCGACATAATTGTCGTTGCTGTCGTTTACGGATGTTATCTCTACGTTTAATTTATATTTGCCGACACTGACAAACAATGGAGTTTCAAATGTGAATTGCTCTGATGCGAAAGTCTCGATGTTTCTTGTGAAAGTTTCTGTCACGTATTCATCTTCACCTTCAATCTGATATTTGGCCTCGAAAGATGTGATAGTGTTTTTGCCTAAGTTTCTGACGGAGAATGAGACATTGTTATTACCATTCCCTAACTTGTCTGATGTGTTGATGCTTAACACTTCAGCGTCTATTTCTTCTTGTTTGAAGATGAGGATGTCGTCGAACTGCCATGAATTGATGTCGTTTGTTGATCCTTCGAAATAGATACATACCAAAACGTTTTCTTTTCCCATATCGGCTGTTTCTATGACTTCATTGACAACGTATCTTCCAGTTTCGTTGTAGACTTGACTCCATCCAGTGTTCCATGTAGTACCGTTATCTGAAGATGTGGCGATGCCGAGGGTACATGTGTTAGCGTAATATGGATAATAGTCGAAGTAATGTTTGAAAGACACTACGATAGAGGAGATGTCTGTTAGGTTGATGGCAGGTGTCGCCATGCGTGTTGTGCCTTCGAAAACAGGATCCCAGTAGAAGTCGAGTTCGTTAGGAGTTCCGCCAGCTTTGTCGGTTGTTGTTACGCTCCAGTTTTTGTTGGCGCCGCCAAAGATAGACCAGCCTGTAGGCAATGACTTGCCGTCAAAAGATTCTTGAAGAAGCGTACCTCTGTTTTGAGCGAAAGCCGCTACTGATAATAATAATGCTAATGTAAGTAGTAAAGTCTTTTTCATAATATCATTTTTAAGTCAACGGACAACAGACAACAGTCAACAGTCCTTTGGTATTTTATTTTTTCCTTTGATCGATTTTCAATTATTTCTTAATAAAGCGTTTCACCATTTCACCGTTTTCAGTCACGATTTTCATGAAATAAACTCCGCTATTTAAGTTAGCTACATCAATTGAGATTCTGAGATTCTGAGATTCTGAGTTTTTGAGTTTTTGAATTCTTCCATAAACATCATAAACCACAACTTCTTCAATCTCGCATTCAGTTTCGATGAAGAGCATGTCGTCAGCAGGGTTAGGGAAGAGTATGAATGATGATTCTAATTCTGTTAAGTCTTCGCCTAATGTCTTGACACATACTGTTTCAGAATGCTCTGACTCTGTGTCGGCTAATACTGATGTCACTGTGTAGCAGTATTCTGTGTCGTATTCAAGACCTTCGTCTGTATAATTTGTAGCTGTGACATTTTTTACCAATGCATTGTCGCGATATACGTTGTAGCTTGTTGCGTATGCTGCAGAGTTCCATGTCAAACGTATTGAAGATGTGCTTGCTGGAGAAGCTGTTAAGTTGCGAGGTGCGTCTACTGTAACATAGTCTTCTACTTCGCCGAAGAGTTTTGCCACGCCTACAGATGTCTTTCCGTCTTTGTAGGCAGCGATGACTTCAGCTGTGAATGCCTCATCTGTTGTGCTGAAGCTGTATGTCAAAGCTGTACCGTCTTCTGAAACGAGTTTTCCGTTGATGTATACTTTATATGATGCAGGTGTTCCTTCTTCAGGTGCTTCCCAAGTCAATGTCTTCTCGTCTTCGTTTTCGTTTAAGCTTAAGTTTTGGATAGGATAGCAGTGATCTGCATAAGGATAAGCGAAATGACTGTTATAGATTTCTTGTGTCTCAGGGTCTTGTAACCATTAAGCTACTTCAAGGTCGTTGAGTTCTTCAACGTTTGTCAATGACATGTTGTGAGTGAATTCCAGACGTTGGTATTCGCCGGCTTTGATGCTGACAGGGTTTCCAGTCTTTGACTTTAACATCTTCATCAAGATATGATGGAATTCTGTCTCACCGTTAGAACCTGTATTGTTTCTTGTTGTCTTTTCATTGACTGTGACATAAGCAACGACATCGTTCAATGTTATGTATGACATGAAGTCGGCGATGACGTAGATGTTGTCTCCTTCGATAGAGAAAGCGCCTCTGATGTCTACGTATGCATGAGTGCTGAGTCTTTCATCTAACATTTCTTGTGTGAGGTAGTTGCTGCCTTTGCTTCTGCCGTCTAGGAAGATGTTTGGTACGCCAGTCACTCCGTAGTCTTCCACTCTTTGTGAAGCTTCAAAATTGTGATAAGGGTCGCCGGCGGTAGGGAATTTTGTGTAAGTGTATTTGCCTTCGTTGTTGCTTGTGAAGGTATGCATCTGTTGGTTTACAGCCACGCATGGTCCGCATGTTGAACTTGAGAAATGTTCTATCATAGGGATTCTCTGTGCATTGTTGAAAGCAACGCTGACGCTCTTCTCGATGTAGTTGTTGTTTGAATTTTCATCTTGATTGCCGTTGATAGACATGATCTCTACGGAAATGAGATAAGGGAGGTTTCTTGCGATAGCGTTGAAGGTCTGGTCTTTATATGTGACTTTTACAGTCTCTGAGTTATTGATGCTTTGCTCGAATGTAGCTGTCACATCTGATTCCCAGTTGCTGGCCTTGATTTTTGCTTCGAATGATTCTACTGCTGCGACACCGAGGTTTTCAACGATGAATGAAATTTCTCTTTCACTTGTCTCGATTATATTTGGCATGTCGATGTTGACTATTCTCAAGTCGAATTCTGATTGTTTGTATATCATCAAGTCATCGAAGAACCAGTTGTCCATATTTGCAGATACGCCTTCATAGAACAAACTGATTAACACATTGTCCTTGCCCATATCGGATGTTGAGAAATTAGCCTTTACGTCGTAAACGCCTGTCAATGTGTATTCTTGTGACCAACCAGTGTTCCAAGTAGCGCCATTGTCTGAAGAAGTGGCGATGCCGATGGTGTGAGTGAACTCATTATCTTTGAAGTTATCGAAGAAATGTTTGAAAGAAACAACCATCTCGTTGACGTCGCTGAGATTGAAAGATGTTGTGATCAAGCGTGTGCATCCTTCGAATTTAGGATCCCAAGCGAGTTTGAGTTCATTGCCGTCGCCACCAGAATATGTGGTCAATGATATCTTCCAGTTGCTTGCCCCGACTTCAGAAGTGCTCCATTCGTCAGGCAACTCTGAACCATTGAAATTCTCATCAACAAATGTTTGAGCAAACACGATTGTTGAAAGTAATAATGCAATTGTAAGTAGTAAGGTCTTTTTCATATTTTTAAAGTCAACGGACAACAGTCAACAGTCCTTGTCCAGATTTTTAATTTTTACTTTTTTTATGATGGCGT
Organism: Bacteroidales bacterium; assembly: GCA_045612025.1. Lineage (GTDB taxonomy): Bacteria > Bacteroidota > Bacteroidia > Bacteroidales > F082 > Limimorpha. The sequence continues at coordinate 3,971 of JAZKYG010000048.1, read as the reverse complement.
CTGAACCAATAGCCTTAGTTTTTAATAATTCTTCTAACTATATTTCCTTTTTCAGTATTTATCTTAACGAAATAAATTCCAGATTTCAAGCTTGATACATCAATAGAGCTTCTGAGTTTCTGAGTTTCTGGGCTTCTGAGATTTTGAACTCTGCCATAGATATCATAAACCACAACTTCATCAATCTCACTTTCTGCTTCAATGAAGATTCTGTCGTTAGCAGGGTTAGGGTAGATGTTCAATGATGTTGTGTTTTCAGCGATAGATGTTGTGTCGTTTGTTTCTGCTTCAGTGAATAAGCTGACGCCTACGGAAGATTTTTCGTTGTATAAAGCGAAGACTTCAACGATGTTGTTGTCTTTTGCAGAATTGAATGTGAATGATGTCTCTGCTGTATTTTCAGCGACTAATTTGTCATTTACTAATACGTTATAACCTGTAGGAGTGCTTTGTTCAGGTGCTTCCCAGCTGATAGTCTTGTCTTTAATGCTGAGGTTTTGTACAGGATATAAGTGAGTTGTATATTCTTGCAAGAAATGACTGTTGTATACTTCTTTTGATTCGTAGTTTTGAATCCATACTGCAACTTCCAAGTCGTTGATTTCTTCCATATTGGTTGTAGTCATATCGAGAGTGAACTCGTGACGTTGGTATTGTCCGACTTCGAAGCTTGTGTCGATGCCTTCAACGCCGCTTAACATATTCATCAAGACGTGGTGGAATTCAGTCAATCCATTGCTGCCGATATTTCCAGTGGTTGTCTTCTCATTGACAGTGGCGAACACTTTTACGTTAGGCATGTCGATGTAAGAAATGATGTCGGCTGTGACCTTGATGGTGTTTCCGTTAACATCAAAAGCACCGACGATGTCAATGTAAGAAGGATTGCCGTAGCTGTCATCGAAATTGTTTTGTTTTGGTGCTGATGTTTTTGTTGTGCCGTCGAAAATGAGAGTTGGAACACCGCTTACTTTATAATATTGGCCTCTTGTCAAACAATCTTCTAAAAAATATTTGTCGCCAGGAATTGGGTAATTCCAAGGGTATTTAACGTATGTGTATCTTCCTTCGTTGTTGTGTGTGAGTGTCATCATGTCGTTGTCGACGCTGACGCATGGCTGGCATGTTGAACTTGAGAAGTGTTCGATCATTGGAGTTCTGTCAACAGTCTTCATGAAAGTTCTGATTTCTTTTGTCATGCTGTTGTTGTCGAGGTTTGCGTCTTCTTCACCGTTGACGCTGATGATGTTGACTGTTATTTCGTGAGTTCCTGGGAGAAACTCGACGGTTTTTTTGAATGTGACTTTCTGTTTCTGGTTAGGAGCGATCATCATATCGAATGTCTCTGTGGCGACTTCGTGTCCTTCCACTTCATAGTTTGCTTCGAAAGATGATATTCCTCCGTTACCGATGTTGTCGACAGTGAAACCAACTTCGATATTGCCATATTGGATGGTGTTATTTACATCTACGCTTGACACTTGGATTTCTGTGCCTTCGCCACTTAATGGGAAAATGCAGATGTCGTCGAAGAACCATTTGTTGAAGTTGTATGTGTTGCCTTCATAGAACAAACAGAACAATACGTTGCTTTTTCCCATATCTGATGTCTTGATTGTTTCGTTGATGTTATATTGTCCTGATGATGCAGCTTCTGAGTAAGTCTTTGACCATGCAGTGTTCCATGTAGTGCCGTTGTCTGATGAAGTGGCGATTCCGATAGTGCTGCTCAATTGTGCGTTGCTCAAGTTATGCTTGAATGAAAGTCCGAGTTCTTTTACGTCGCTTAAATCAGCAGAACCCATGACCAAACGAATGCCAGCTGTTACGATAGGGCTGCTCTTGAAATATAATTCGTTAGGGTCACCGCCAGCATTGTTTGTGGCGTTTATCTTGAAATTATCTGCACCTTCTCCAGTGAAATACCATCCTTCTGGCATCTCTGATGAGTCAAAAGTCTCGTTGATTATGAATGAATTGTTTTGTGCAAAAATTGATACAGATAACAATAATGCCAATGCTAAAAATAAATTTTTCTTCATCTTTAATAATAATTATTATAATAATTGTTTCAAACTACAAAGATATATATTTATCAGAATTATCGGTGCTTTTTTTCTTAAAAATATTCGATAGATAGTACAATATTTTACTTTTTTTTATCTTTGCAAAAACTAACATAAAAATTTCTAAAAAAATGTTCAAACCTACAGAATATCAGATAAAATCGGTGGCGACAGGAAATGTGTGTGAAGACACAGGCTGGCTGCTCGATTTCAAGGGTGAAGAGAAACCTAGTCTTATCCGTGCTATATACGCTAACAAACAACTGAATTTAAGAAATGAACTCGACGGACTTTATTGCTATGCCGATTGGCTTCCTATAAAACGTCTTTTGCAATGTGATGCAAAACCAATAACTTACAAGAGCAAGGCTTTGGCAGAGAAGTTGGAATTGAGTAATTTATATATCACCTTCAACGGTTATTATCCTGAGATTGGCGCGAAAATGCGTACCTGTTCTTTCAAAGAGACAGAGGCGTATTCTATCTGTGCGCGTCTTTCTGAAGAGAAGAAAGACGAGGTCATCGTGGTCTCGTCGGCAGGTAACACGGCACGCGCTTTTGCACAGGTATGTTCCGATAATAACATAAAATTGTTATTGACAATTCCAGAGGATAACCTTAGTGCTCTTTGGTTCGAGAAACCTTTGAATCCTTGCGTTAAGGTCTTGGCGACCAAGTCGGGCAGCGATTATTTTGATGCTATAAATCTCGGTAATATAGTCTGTGAGATGGATGGATTCTTTGCTGAAGGAGGAGTCAAGAACATAGCTCGCCGTGACGGTATGGCAACGACGATGTTGTCGGCTGTGACTTTCATCGGCAGGATTCCTGATTATTACTTCCAAGCCGTCGGCAGCGGAACAGGTGCCATCGCAGCATGGGAAGCTAATTTGAGATTGATTGAAGACGGTCGTTTCGGATGCAACAAGGCTCGTATCTTCGTATCGCAAAACGCTCCGTTCTTGCCTATGTATGAGGCTTGGAAAAAGGACTCTAGAGAGATGCTTCCTTATGATAACGATCAGGCTCGTCTCGATGCTAACACCGTGATTGCTAAGGTTCTCACAAATCGTAGGCCTCCTTATTCCATCGCTGGCGGATTGTATGATGCAATGAAAGATACGAACGGAGAATTCTTTGCCGTGACAAACGAAGAGGCTGAAGCTGCCGGTGAATTATTCGAGGCATTGGAAGGCATTGACATCAACCCGGCAGCAGCAGTGGCTACGGCGTCATTGATACAGGCTGTCGAAAATAATCAGGTGGAAAAAGACGCTGTCATCATGCTTAATATCACTGGCGGAGGCGAGAAACGCTTCAAAGAAGACAGAGAGATATTCTATATGAAACCAACAAAGGTTTTCGATATCAACGCAAGTAAGGAAGAGATACACGAATTCTTGAGAACTTTAGAATTCTAGAATTTCTAATCCGCTAAACTTTTCGTGGAGATTCGTGTGGTTTCATGGATAAAAAAAGAGAGACGTCACATTAGTGGCGTCTCTTCTTGTTGTCTTATAGTCTTGTGGACTTGTTGTCTTATTTTTCTATGAAAGCGATTGTTTCACCTTTTTCAACGAGTTTGCCTTGTGGAGCAACAGCCTCAACGATCTTACCTGGCCATAATGCTACGACTGGTTCTTGACCGTAAGGAGCTTGGATTTGAGCGAGGATATCACCTTCTTTGTAAACTGTACCTGGAGCTGGTGTTGTTGACTTGTCGTTGAAGTCGATGTCCCATAAGATTCTGCCGCCGACAGGAGCCACTACTGGTTCTGCATTTGGATGACGTAATGCTCTTAAATCTGGAATCTTAACTTCGCCGCCAGCTTTTTCAAACTTAGCTTTCATCTTTTCTTCTAATTCTTGGTTGAAACGACGTTTAGCTTCGCCTGATTTATATTC
>JAZKYG010000047.1:0-8707 GCA_045612025.1 Bacteroidales bacterium | reverse complement strand
ATACTCAAAATGGACAAAACTTATTTGTGTATGCTGGCTATATGACTGATAGAGAGAAGTTGAAGGGATTTTTTTGAAAAAACTTTCGGTGTCTAACAAAAAAAAATTTTTTTGTTGCTACTCTATCCTCCACGAAGAAGAAGAGTAGTGGTTCTTTGAGGTATTTTCTGGGCAATTAAAAATATATTTCGGCATTGCCCAATGGGTCATATACTGCCCAAACACTGCCCCAACGGGATAGTTCGTTATATGTTGGTGGTTATTAGGTAGTAATGGGGGTGTGACTATTTTTCAATGAAGATGAATATTAAGAAAAAATAATGGTTTATAACCGTGTAAATCATTGAAAATCAAAGAGAGCGTATGAGTAGAATTTACTTGTACGCTTTTTTTTGTTTGTTTGAGAAAATTTTATAATTTTGAGCTGTATTACATTAAAGATTTAGTTATGAAACGTTTAATAATCACTCTATTTATCTGCTTGTTCTTTGCATCAGGCATTGTTAATGCGCAGGAAAATCAATCTAGATGGGCTAACGAGTGGAGGTATGCATTTTCAAAAGAAGGAATGAAAGAATGGAGACCAGAGTTTACATTAAAAAGATCTGGTGGTTTTTTCACAGAAAGAAGGATGATTACTGGTGGTGTAAGGGTAGATGAAAAACGTTCTTTTGCCTTGTATCTCGGACAAGGAGATCAATGGATAGATCATGTGCCTGCTAGTGTATATTCAATAAGAACAGGTGTTTCTTTTCGCAGATACTGGCATCTTGGAGCACGAAAGACTTTTGCATTTTACAGCGATTTGAGTGTTGGCATTGGTTGGGTGTATAAAATTGATGGTGGATACCATGAAACACCTGATGGAGATGTCTATGGGATTTCAGAAGAGGTCGGTGATATGTTGTTTGAGGTGTTGTGGCAGCCAGGATTCCGTGTGAGATTTTATAAAAACATTCATGTCTTTTTAGGCCCATTGTTAGCAACAGATTGTATAGGCATTCATTTTGGAGTTGGCTTCTAAATCATTTATTCTGAGGTTTTGAGATTTTTGAAATTCTGAGTTTCTTAAAAAAGTCCCACAATCTTCTCAAGCCATTCTTTGTCAATTTTATCAAAGGTGGCGAGTTTCTCGCTGTCGATATCCAAGACTGCAACAACTTTATTCTCTTTAAATATCGGTACGACAATCTCACTCTGTGATGCGCTGCTGCATGCTATGTGTCCTGGAAATTCATGTACGTCATTCACTACAATAGTCTGCTCTTCTTTCCATGATGTGCCGCATACTCCTTTGCCGAAAGCTATGCGTGTGCAGGCAATAGGTCCTTGAAATGGTCCTAGGACTAATTCATTGCCAATGATGCGGTAAAATCCAGTCCACCAGAAATGAAATGTCTCGTGAATAAGTGCCGCTACATTTGCCATATTGGCGATTTCATCTTTTTCCTTATTTAATAATGCCTTGATTTGTTCGTAAAGAAGCTGATATTTCTCTGTTTTGTTCATAAATGTCATAATAGTGATGAGCAAAAATAATAATTATTTCTTAAAAAGTATTAACATTTGCCCTTAGTCTTTGGCCTTTAGTCATAAGGATTTCCCGTTAACTTTCCGCATAACCACATGAAAGTTAAAAATAGTTAAAAACCTTGACAAGGGCTTGTTTCTGTTATACTTTTGCAATCGAAACTTTAATTTTAAAACCAAAATGTATGAGAACTAGAAATTTACTTTTCGTAGTCGCTTGTTTAATATTTTCATTAAACGTAAATGCGCAGGACAATTATCTAAGAATAACAGATTTGTCCCAAATTCAAAATGGTAGCAGTGTTATTTTTGCTGCTCGTCACGATTCTCTTTCAACGACAAGTTATTACGCTATGTCTAATGATGCTGCGGGGAAACCTCAGGGTGTTCTGTTTACGACAGTCGCTTTGGATGATGGTATTGCTCTGCCTAATGAGATAGCAGATAATGACTCGAGTTATTGTTGGACTGTAGGTGTGTCTGGTGACGGTTTTACTTTTATTAATCCAGATGGCGATATGATCGGTTATGGTAGTAGTGGTACCGATTTTGTCAAAAATGGAGTTAATTCTACATGGACTATTACAGCTGCTGTTTCTGGAGGAGGGACATCTGTTCCTAATCATAATGCATTCATCATAACGAATGCAGGTGTGTCAAATAGAAGTATCGCATTCAGAAAATATAGCAATGATGCGGTATATGAGAAATTTGCTCCATATTCTAATTCCGCGACAAACCTCGGAGGTGACATTTATTTCTTTTACCTCGATATTTTTGTGAAATCATCAGAGGTTGTACCTGTCGTTTCTTTGCCAAAGTTTTCTCCTGCATCAGGAGATTATACGTCGACACAGAATGTTACTATATCATGTGATACAGAGGACGCAACGATATATTATACCGTTGATGGAAAGAATCCAACCGAAGAGAGTGAGGTTTATAAAACTCCTATTGAAGTGTCGAAGACAACGACAATTAAGGCTTTTGCAAAGAAAGAAGGAATGAAGAATAGTGGAATCGCTACAGCTACATTCAAGATAGTTGAAACCTTCAGTGTCACCTTCTATGAAAATGGAAAACAGATACATACTAAGACAGTGGCAAAAGGTGATGCTGTTGGAGAACTGCCGCTTGCAACAGCACCGAATGGCTTTTCTTTTAGCGGATGGACTGATAGTGAAGTGAAGGAGTATAATAAAATTCCTAGTATGATAACGTCTTCAACTGCTGTTAATAAGGAAATGAATTTCTATGCGGTGTTCTCTGTTTCTAATGATAACTGCGTTGAAACAGAAGTGTCTGCCTTGACTAAGACTGACGATGTCGTGATAGCAATATCTAAAGATGGTAAATATTATGCAATGTCACATATTAAAGGAAGCAGCGGACAGCCAACAGCTAAGGAATTGATGGTTACAGATGGAAAGATTATGAGTGCGATATCTGATGACGTCAAGTGGAATGTTTCATACAATAAAGGAGATATGATAATCTATCCTAGTGGTAATGCTGAGAACTGGTTGTATTGTACTTCGGGAAGCAGTAACAATTCTGTCAGAATCGGAACTAATGAGGAAAATCATATGTTTGAGATGAAATCAGTGGAAATCGATGATGTTGTCTATTCAGATTATTTGTATAACAAGGTGACAGAGCGATTTGTCGGTGCATATTACGATGATGACATCGCTATTGATTGGAGAGCATATAAACTTACAACATCGGGAGCGTTTCCAACAAATATTAAGGGTCAGACATATCATTTCTTTAAATCAGCAGGAACGAGTTTTTATTGTACTAGTGTTGACATCCCTCAAGCTCAGATTATAGCGACTAATACTGTTTGGGAAAATGTTAGCGTAGAGAATAAGATCGTTGTTGAAAATGGAGCGACCTTAAAAATCAATGGTGCAATAACATGTGCTGATGCGGATAATCTTATTATCAAAGAAGGCGGACAGCTGTTGCACAATAATAATGGAGTTATGGCTACGGTGGAAAAAGAAATCCAAGGTTATGGCTCAACGAATGAAGGTTGGTATACAATCAGTTCTCCGCTTGTGAATAATGTCGAATTGTCAAAAGTAAAAGATTTGATACCAGCTACTAATGACTATGATTTCTATCGCTATGATGAACCTGCTAGCTGTTGGGAGAATGTAAAAGAACACACAAATAATTTTACCGCTTTTGAAGCCGGAAGGGGTTATCTTTACGCTAATAAGTATGATGCAACAATTTCGTTTGTTGGAGAAATTAATGGCGAGTCGAAGAGTTATAAGCTTACTAAGACAGATGGGATTAACCTCTCCGGATTTCATCTCATAGGAAATCCTTTTGCACACAATATTTACAAAGGGAAAGGTGCTGCTATTGATGATAAAAATCTAGTAGAAGGATATTATACTCTGTCTAACAGCGGTGCTTGGGAAGTGAATGTGCCAAATGAGAAACCCGTAACACCATGTCAAAGTATTCTTGTAAAGGCAATAAACTCAGGAGATGTAGTGGTGAATAAAACTAACCAGCTCCCATCTCAAAAATCAAGTGATGAAAAAATGTTGATGGTAGTGGTGTCTAATAAAGACTATGAAGATAAGGCCTATATCGTATTTGATGATGAGTATGGTTTGGAAAAGATTAACCATCAAAATGAAGATATACCAATGGTTTATTTCCCTGTTGATGATGCAAATTATGCAATAGCAACATTGGATTTTGAGATAAATGAAGTTCCACTTTCTTTTGTGGCAAAAACAATGGGTGAATATTCGATCACTATAGATTTTGATAAAGGAATGTTTGATTATGTAGAACTATTCGATAAAATGACAGGAAGTGTAACTAATATGCTGACAGGTGATTACACTTTCATTGCAACTGCTAATGATATTACAGATCGTTTTGTCATAAAATTAAGAAAAGGAGATTCAGTAGATAAGTATTATGCTGATAATGATGTTTTAGCATATGTCGATGATGGGAATTTGATAATTGATAATGTATATGAGGATGCTATACTTGATATTTATGATGTTATGGGAAGAAGAGTGCTTTGCGATATAGTGAAAGGTTCTGGTCATACAATTGAAATGAATGGCATCAAGGCAGGACTATATGTCATAAGACTATCTGACAAGCAAGGAATTAGAACACAAAAGATAATCTTTCAATGATTCTCATTATACTCCAAATGAAAAACGATGAAAAAATATATAATGATAATATTGTTTGTTTTGGGGGTTGAGGTAGTGGCTCAGACAGATAGGTTCTTTATATATGATAACAACAATATCGGGAACGCTACTGAATATGAGATGTTATTATTGCCAGAGCAACATGGTTTGGATTACAACTATTATGCGGATAAAGTCCCGTTAGAGTCTGGCTGCTTATTGCTGTTGGGAATGGGGTTGGTTTATGCAAAGTTTAAAAAGCAAGTTTGAATTTTTATATTGTTCTTTGATATATTGATGGCATTACGAGTATGTAGTTTCTACAGAAACGACAAATATTAATAAACGAAGTCATGATGTGGGTTTGCAATACAGAGGTTGATATTGCAGGTTTTTGGTGTTCGCCTATGCAGAAAAAGGTTCTTAAAATAAGTATTGGTAATGGTTTCATAAATTTTGATTTTTGGTGTAATGTTGCATTAGGAACGAAACCTATAGTGGCATTATCTAGAAATGTATGTATTGCACCCACTAAGGCTTTGTCTCGTAATTTGATATTAACTGATAATACCTAATTGTTTTAGCAAGGCTTCTGGTTCAGGGTCGTGACCTCTGAAATTACGGTATAATATTGCAGCATCGATGCTGTCACCTTTTGTGAGCAGTTCTCTGAATGAAGACGCGACTTCTTGATTGAAGATGCCTTTTTCTTTGAATAGGGAGAAACCGTCAGCGGCTAAGACTTCTGCCCATTTATAAGAATAGTATCCTGCGCAATATCCGCCTGCAAAGATGTGTGAGAATGCTGTTGATATTATGCATTCAGGAATTGAAGGCAATACGTTGATTGTTGACAAGACTTTCTTTTCGAATGTTATAGCGTCTTCTTCAAAGATATCAGAGAGTGTGTGCCAAGCCATATCCAAGATGCCGAATTGTAACTGACGAATGTGGAAATATGCAGATTGATAGTTCATTGAGACAACGATTTTTTCAATCAGGTCAGCTGGTATTGTCTCGCCTGTCTTGTAATGTTTAGCGAATGTGTTAAGGTATTCAGGTTCATAACACCAGTTCTCCATTATTTGTGAAGGAAGTTCTACAAAGTCATGGTCAACGCTTGTGCCAGTCATGGATTCGTATTTGCCTTTTGTCATGATTCCATGCAGTGCATGGCCGAATTCATGAAGCAATGTTGTGAATTCGTCGTGGGTGATAAGAGAAGGAGTGTCAGCGGTTGGTTTTGTGAAGTTGGTGACAATGCTGATGAGTGGACGCTCGTCTATATCGTTATAGATTCGCTGGCCTCTGAACTCTGTCATCCATGCGCCGCCACGTTTGCTTTCTCGAGGGAAGAAGTCGGCGTAGAATAGGGCGAGGTGAGAACCATCACTGTCTTTAACATTGTAGACTTTTACATCTTGGTGGTAAACAGGAATATCGTTTAACTCAGTGAATGTTAATCCGTAGAGTTTGTTTGCAAGATCAAATATTGCATTGATACAGTGGTCTAGCTGGAAATAAGGTTTTAGTTGTTCATCGCGGAGGTCGTATTTCTCAGCACGGAGTTTCTCGGAGTAAAAGCTGAAGTCCCAAGGCATTATTTCTTCTTCTGAGAAACCGAGTCTCTTAGCGTAAGTGTTTAGTTCTGCGATTTCTTGCTTTGCTTTTGGTAGGGAAGGCCCTAACAGTTTTTGGAGGAATTCATTGACAGATGTCGGATTTTTTGCCATACGACGTTCTGTCTGATATTCTGCAAAGTTCTTATAACCTAAGATGTTAGCGACCTTGATGCGTAACTCGGCAATACGTTTGATAATATCGCTGTTGTCGAGTTCGCTGCCAAATGCTCTAGTGTTATACTGACGATACATTTTCTCTCTGAGTTCGCGACGTTCGCTGAATTTCATGAAAGGAACGTAACTAGGTGCGGTGAGGTCGAATAACCATCCTTGTAGGTCTTTGTTCTTTGCGGCATCGGCAGCTTGTTCTCTAACATAGTCAGGAAGGCCGACTAAGTCATTTTCGTCAGTGAGATTCAGGGTGAAAGCATTGGTTGCAGCGAGTACGTTCTTGCCAAATTGTAGTGACAGCAAAGAAAGCTCTTCCATATATTTGCTGTAGGTTTCTTTGTCTTCTGGAGAAAGATTTGCGCCATTACGGGCAAAACCTTCGTATGTCTTTTCAAGGAGTCGCATCTCTACATCGTTGAGATTTAATGACTCACGTTGTTTGTAAACGCTTTTTATACGTTTGAAGAGACCGTCATTGAGTCTGACATACATCGAGAACTCGGTGGTAAGAGGTGAGATCTCTTCTGCTATATTTTGCATCTCTTCGTTGGTGTTTGCTTCAAGAAGGTTGTAGAAAACATGGCTGATTCTGTTTAATGTCTCGCCAGCATATTCAAGAGCTTCAATAGTGTTTTCAAAAGACGGATCATCTGGATTGTTGACGATGGCATCTATTTCAGTTTTACCTTCTTCGATGGCTTGTTTGAAAGCCGGTATATAGTGTTGGTTTTCAATTTTGTCAAATTGAGGAGCGCCGTAAGGCAATGTTGATTTTGCTAAAAGAGGATTATTCATTATATGATATGTTGTTAGTTTTGTTAAATGAAAAAGCAAAGGTAACAAAATAATAACTTTGTTTTAGGAGATTTGTTTTATTCCATCAGTTCTTTGCGTGTTTCTTTGTCGAATTTTTCAATGGAATATCGTAGCATAGTTCGAGGCATGATGGATTTATGTTCCATAACAAAATCGTATAGTCTTTTGGTGTCACGTTTGCCTGCTTCGCGTAACATCCAACCTATAGACTTGTGCATCAGATCGTGCTTATGATACATCATCTTTAACGATAGTTTGTAGGTGTCATCTAAGTCGTTATTTCTGATGAATGTCAATGTTGATACAATTGCTATTCTATTGTCCCAAAGCAGATCGCTTTCGGCTAGTTTGTAAAGGATGTCGCGGTTTTTATCAAGGAGATATTGTCCGACAATCTGAGGTGCGCTTAAGTCTACCAGATCCCAGTTGTTGATGTGTTTTGTCTGAGACAGATAGAAGTCGAAAATTTCTTTTGATACTGACTTCTTTGAATTGTTGACAAGTATTAGCAATGCACACATACGCATCTCGTGCCATGGACTATGAATAAGTTCTTTAATGACTTCGAATCCGACATTATTGTATTCTTTTGCTACCTCTCTGATGTTTGGAACTGTCACGCCGAGGAACTTGTCGCCTTCTCCATATTGGCCTTTGCCGGTCTTGAAGAAACGTGGCAAAATAACTTTTTTCTCTTCGTCGGAACGAGCGGCTAGTGCATTGTAAATCTGGGTCGTCATAATAAAAGGATTACAATAAAAGAGGTTTTAAATAAAGAAATGATTTTATGATTGATGTTATTTGATATAAAACGGTAAATCTTTGTTATCCCAGGTTTTACGCCAGCTGTCGATTAATGCTGACATCTTGATGGATTCTAGAACGTCATCGTCAGAATGTTTCATAAACCAAATTGCAGATCCTATTTGAAATGACGATAGTGGAGCAATGCCTCTGACATAAATATATGAAGGTTCATAAGGATGACAATAATTCATCACTATGTCTTTATTACGCCATTCATATAAAATATCGAGTAATGTAGGATGCCATTCCAATGTCTTTCTGTCAATAAAAGATTCGATAGGCATATCTTCAACAACGTTGTATATTAAACCGATGGGCATTTGTAAAGAGTCGGAAATTTTTCTTGCTATGTGGTATGATGATTCGTAATAATCGATATTGTCTTTATTTATTGATTGCCATGTTGTTGGCCAATACAAGTAATAATTGTTGATTATTTCCTTTTCAATGGAATTCATATCTTCTAAATAATTAATAACTGATGAAGCATCAGGTGATTCCATATAATAGATACGAATGTTGTCATTGTTTCTTTCATCAAAGTCTGTGGCCTGTTGACTGTTGTCCGTTGACCTAAAATTA
>JAZKYG010000046.1:0-2919 GCA_045612025.1 Bacteroidales bacterium | reverse complement strand
TGGCATGCTTTCGCCCTTAACGATTGCTTCGTAGGCTTTTGCTCTACCGTTGACATCGTCAGATTTTACAGTCAATATTTCTTGTAAGATGTTACTTGCTCCGAATGCTTCGAGAGCCCAAACTTCCATTTCTCCGAAACGCTGACCACCAAATTGTGCTTTACCACCTAATGGTTGTTGTGTAATCAATGAGTAAGGTCCTATTGAACGAGCGTGCATCTTGTCATCAACCATGTGGTGCAACTTAAGCATATAGATATAACCTACTGTTGCCTTTTGGTCGAATGGATTACCTGTACCGCCATCATAAAGTTGGACACTACCATTTTCTGGAAGACCAGCTTGCTTCATATAACCATTGATTTGATCTAATGTAGCACCGTCGAAAATAGGTGTAGCGAACTTAACACCAAGTTTCTTGCCTGCCCAGCCTAATACTGTTTCATAGATCTGACCTAAGTTCATACGTGAAGGCACACCAAGAGGATTCAATACTATATCAACAGGTGTTCCGTCTGCTAAGAATGGCATATCTTCATCACGAACAACCTTAGATACAATACCCTTGTTACCGTGACGACCAGCCATCTTATCACCGATGTTCAATTTACGTTTTTGTGCAACGTAAACTTTTGCCATTTGAACGATGCCGTTTGGAAGTTCATCACCAACACTAGCAACATTTTTCTTACGGCTATAAACACCAAGTATTTCCTTACATCTCATATTGTAGTTGTTGATAGTCTTAACAATCAACTCATTGATTTCAGCATCTGTAGTCCATCTATATGGATTTACAGTCATATAATCAATATTCAACAATGCTTTATGAGAGAATTTAATCTTCTTAGGCAATACAACTTCTTTGAAATTATTTTGAACGCCCAAAGATGTTCTTCCAGCTAAGAGACTCATCAATTTTTCAATGAGTTTTTCTCTGAGGGCGTCGATTTCACGATTGCATTCGAAATCTATCTCTGCAATAATATCTCTGTCTTTTGCTTTTGACTTACGATCTTTTATTACGCGTGAGAATAAACGTTTGCCAATGACTACACCCTTCATTGATGGACCTGCCTTGAGAGAAGCATTCTTAACGTCACCTGCTTTGTCACCAAAGATAGCGCGTAACAATTTTTCTTCTGGTGTAGGATCAGTCTCACCCTTAGGAGTAATCTTACCTATTAATATATCACCTTCTGTAACTTCAGCACCAACTCTGATGAGACCATTTTCGTCCAAGTCTTTTGTTGCTTCTGCGCTAACATTAGGGATATCATTTGTCAACTCTTCCAAGCCACGTTTTGTATCACGAACTTCAAGAGTAAACTCTTCTATATGTATAGATGTAAATAAATCTTCTCTAACAATACGCTCTGAAATAACGATAGCATCCTCATAGTTGTAACCTTTCCATGGCATGAAAGCAACCATCAAGTTACGTCCGAGTGCTAAGTCACCACCTTGTGTTGCATAACCTTCTGTAAGGATTTGACCCTTAGTAACTTTTTGACCTTTCTTAACGATAGGTTTTTGGTTGATGCTTGTACTTTGGTTAGTTCTAGCGTATTTGATTAAATTATATGTCTTTTCACCACCATCGAAGCTAACAAGTCTTTCCTTATCAGTTCTTTCATATCTGATAACGATCTTTGTTGAGTCGACAAATACTACTTCACCATCACCTTCTGCTTCAACAATTGTACGTGAATCTCTAGCAACATAACGTTCGATACCTGTACCAACGATTGGAGCTTCTGGCATCATCAAAGGAACAGCCTGACGCATCATGTTTGAACCCATCAAAGCACGGTTAGCATCGTCGTGCTCAATAAATGGAATCAATGATGCAGCTATTGATGAAATTTGGTTTGGAGCAACGTCAATAAGATCTATTTCTTGTGGTGTTACGATAGGATAGTCAGCAACATAACGAACTTTTACATACTCGTCTGTTATCTTGCCATTGTCATCCATTGATGTACCGGCTTGTGCGATAATCTTTTCTTCTTCTTCTTCAGCTGTAAGATATACAGGAGGATTTTGGAAGTCAACAACACCGTCAACAACCTTACGATAAGGTGTTTCGATGAAACCTAAATTATTGATCTTTGCGAATACACAAAGTGAAGAAATAAGACCGATGTTTGGACCTTCAGGTGTTTCAATTGTACAAAGACGTCCGTAGTGTGTGTAGTGAACGTCACGAACTTCGAAACCTGCACGGTCACGTGACAAACCACCAGGACCTAAAGCAGAGATACGACGTTTGTGTGTAACCTCTGACAATGGGTTGGTTTGATCCATAAATTGGGACAATTGGTTTGTTCCAAAGAATGAATTGATAACTGATGATAATGTCTTTGCATTGATGAGTTCTGTTGGTGTGAAGTTTTCATTGTCACGAACGTTCATTCTTTCACGAATTGTACGTGCCATACGAGCTAAACCAACGCCGAATTGTGCATACAACTGTTCACCAACAGTTCTAATACGACGGTTACTCAAGTGGTCAATATCATCAATTTCAGCTTTACTATTAGATAAGTTAATTAAATACTTAATAATAGCGATAACATCCTCTTTAGTGAGAACTTTCACATCAGCCGGAATTTCTAAACCTAATTTACGGTTGATGCGATAGCGGCCAACATCACCCAAGTCATAGCGTTTATCTGAGAAGAATAATTTCTCGATGATACCACGAGCTGTTTCTTCATCTGGTGGTTCAGCATTACGTAATTGTCTATAGATATATTCAACAGCTTCCTTCTCTGAGTTTGAAGGGTCTTTTTGCAATGTGTTGAATACTATAGAATAATCAGAAATGTTGATATCCTCACGGTCAAGGAGGATAGTTTTTACGCCAGAATTGACGATGATGTCTATATGTTCAGATTCCAACACTGTACCGCGGTC
>JAZKYG010000045.1:0-5031 GCA_045612025.1 Bacteroidales bacterium | reverse complement strand
CAAAAACTGATTTCGAGAGGTATGATGTGGAGTTCCAGAAGCAGAAAAATATGGTTGAAGATTGGGCGAAGAATCTTAGAAATAAATTGAAAGATGGCGAACCATGTCCTGTCTGTGGAAGTCGTGAACATTGTTATAATGACGAGAGTGTGGTTGATTCGTTGTTTGCTGGTCTGGAGAAAGAATGGAATAGATTGAGGGATGTTCTTCAGAATGCGCAAAATGAACTTAATAAGACTGAGTCTGATGTAAAGGTGACAAGTAGAAATATTGCTTCAGACGAGAACAGGTTGCAGATATTGTTTAATGACCTTAATGAAAAATGTAAAGGTAAGCCAGTGTTTGAGTTGGAACGTATTGATACGACGATAAATGCACATAAAGAGTCGATTTTTAAATATGATAATGAAATTAAGGCTATCAATTTGAAATTGAAGGAAATGGCCTTGATTAAAAATAAAATCGATGAGGCTCAGAAGAATAAGAAAATCGTTGAGGATAAGATATATTCTCTTGAACACCGACTTGTTAAGCAACAGGAAGAATCTCAAAATCTTGATTTGTCAATAGTTGCAGTTAAAACAAGCATATCGGATTCTGAATCTAAATATCAGGAAAAGAGGTTTTCTGTTAATGAATATTTTGGTGTTGATGGATGGGAAAAGTCGTGGCTTGAAGATTCGTTCAGATTTGTAGAATCATTAAAAGAATCGGCAAAGGTCTGGAATCAGAAATTGGAACTGCTAAATGGTATTGAAAATCATAAAGTTGTAATAGAAAATATCCTTTTGCAATCTGAACGTTATCTTGAAGATATTTATCAAATAGTTCCGGAATGGAGAAATCTTGATATTCGTAAATCTGATATTGATGAGGAAAAGATAATGCCTTATTTGTCTGCTATTTATGAAAAAACAAAGGATAGGACTAGACAAAAGTCTATTTTGGAAAAAGATGTTGATTTTAATAGAAAAGAGATAGAAGTTTTCTTGAAACAATCTTCAGATATAGATTACGAAAGGTTGAATGTTCTTAATCAGATAAATGATATCCAGATGATTAGCAAAAGAAATGAGCATCTTGACGATGAACGTGTCAGGTGCGAAAATACATTGATGATTAAGAATGAAGAATTGTCGCAGCATCAGAATGATGAAAACAGACCTTCTGAAGAAATTACGTTGGATGTCTTGGATGAAAGGAAAAAGTCTTTGTTAGAGGAAAAGAATGATATTGAGGATCAGCTTTCGAAGATCAAGGCAAAATTTGAAATAGATAAGGAAAAGCGCTTGGAGTTAGAAGCTTGTATGCAGAAGCGTGAAGAAAGCTATCATGAATACGATCTCTGGGATAAGCTTTCAAAAGCTATTGGCACGACAGAGGGTAATAACTTCCGTGATGTGGCTCAAAGTTATACAATGGGAATATTGCTTGATAGGGCTAATAATTATATGTCACAGTTGAGTGCCCGCTATAGGCTCATCAATTATCCAGATACTATGGTTGTTATGGTTCAGGATTTGGATATGGGCGGCGAACTCCGCACTGCAAGTTCTCTTTCAGGCGGCGAGACATTCCTGGTTTCATTGGCGCTTGCACTAGGATTGACATCGCTTAATGACAAGCATTTCGATATAGATATGCTTTTCATTGATGAGGGCTTTGGAACTCTTGATAGTGCCTCGCTTGATATGGTTATGAATACTTTGGAAAATCTTCGTAATTTAGGCAAAAGGGTTGGTATTATTTCGCATGTCGATACTTTGAAAGAACGTATTCCTGCTAAGATTCAGCTCGTTAGAGATGGCAGGTCCGCAAGCCGTGTGGAGGTGGTTAGGAATTAGGAGTTAGAAATTAGAAATTGAATTAATATGAATGTGTTGTTTTTTCTTATCGGTTTTGTAATGGGTGCTCTTCTTCTTGGTTTCATCTTGAAATCTAAGAACAGCAGTCTGCAGACGCAGATTTCTATGATGAAAGAGCAGGAGCTTAAAAATGAAGAGCTTAGGAATAAGCAGTTTGAAGTTCAGATAAATGCATTGAAGTCAGAATTACAGAACGCAACGGAGAAATTATTGCTGCAAAGGGAAGAGTCGTTGACTAAAACCAATAATACTCAGATTGACGCGCTTCTGAATCCTTTGAAAAACGAAATCGAAGGTATGCGTAAGTCAATGACGGATAACATCAAGACGTCTTCAGAAAATAAAGCAAGTCTGGAGAAAGCGATAGAAGAACTGATGAAACGTACTCAGGATATTAGCAATGACGCTAATAATCTTGCGAAAGCCCTGAAAAACGAGACCAAGACTCAAGGTAATTGGGGCGAGCTTATCCTTGAAAATATCTTAGAGAAATCGGGTCTGACAGAAGGTGAGCATTATGAGAAACAGACTGCTATAAAGGATTCTAAAGGCAATACTGTCTTTCATGATGAGACTGGCAAGCGTCTTATTCCGGATGTCATCGTTCATTATCCTGATAACAAAGATCTCGTAATCGATTCTAAGGTTTCTTTGACGGCTTTCGTGGATTATTGTAATGCAACAGATGAGGTTGAGAAATCCATAGCTTTAAGACGTCATTTGCAAAGTCTCAGGAATCATTGCAGGGAGTTGCAGAAGAAGAACTATTCCTCCTATATTAAAATGCCTCGCGTGAGCCTGGATTACGTCGTTATGTTTGTCCCTAATGAGTCTGCAATGCAACTTGCTTTGTATGAAGACGCTTCCTTATGGCGTGAGGCTTTTGAAAATGGTGTTTTCATTACGAGTGAACAGAATCTTCTGGCGTTATTGCGTATGATACAATTAGCTTGGTCGCAGGTGAAACAAGCTCGAAACCAGCAGGAAATTTTTGATGAAGTGAATAAGCTTCTGGACAGAGTGGGTGATTTTATGAAACGCTACGAGGATTTAGGAAAGAAAATAGAGAGTCTGCAAGGATGTTACGACGATACAAAGAAGAAACTGTATTCTGGCAATCAAAGCGTCGTTAAAGCAGCGGAAAAACTTCTTGATATGGGAGGGAGGAGCGAGAAGTTAATTAGGAATTAGGAATTAGGAGTTGGGAGTGATTTTGTGGGGACACGTTATGTGTCCTTTTTTACAAAGTGGCAAAGATGTTTAAAAATTTGTGTTGTTTGGTGCTTGTTCGTGGATATCTTATAAAATCCGTGGAAATACATAAAACGAAAAAAGGAAACCGATTTCTCGATTTCCTTTTGTGAACTGGGCGGGAGTCGAACCCACAACCGCCTGATCCGTAGTCAGGGACTCTATCCAATTGAGCTACCAGTCCAACTGATTTCGAGTGCAAAGATACAGCTTTTTCTTAATCTGTCAATAGAAAAATAAACTTTTTTAAAATATTTTTTTAATATTTGTAAGTTGTTGATAATTAGTTTTATATGCGATTGAATGAAGCTGTATGTTACTTGTTTGTTTTAAACTATGTCTGAAAATCCATGATATTTACATATAAAGACAGATGAAAATATCACAAAAGCTTTTGTCTGCGCCCAAATACAGATGAATTATCATCCGCTTTTTATATAAAAAAAGCGTCACAAAAAGTGACGCCTTTAACTCCTAAACTCCTAATTCCTAACTAGGAACTTACCAAACAACCGCATCTCTATGCAATGGCATTGTCATGCAACGTGCGCCGCCGCCACCGCGTGAGAGCTCGTTGCCCTTGAACGCAACAACGCAGTTCTTGTAATCGTCAACACTGACCTTGCCTGATGCTACGTCAGCAGCTGTCAAGACTTCAAAACCGTGTTTGTGGAGGTTTTCTATTGTGTTGTAGTTTCTTTCGTAACCTAAGATTTTGCCTGGAGCGAAGGTGAAGAAGTTTGAACCGCTGTGCCATTGCTCGCGGAGCATATTGTATTCGCCACCCCCGCCACAGAAGATTGGTTCTAAGTCCATGCCGAGTTTTGCGAGAGCTGTGATGAGGTTTTCTTCTTCATAAACCTTGACTTCGCCATTTTCGAATATTTCGTAATGAACGGTCTTGTATTGTGGGTTGAGGATGACTGGCTTGAATACCATACATTTGTTAACATCTAACAATGTGAATACCATGTCGAGGTGAATGAATGACTCTGGTTCTAATGGCAATTCTTGTGAGATGAGATGTCTGTGGTCGCATTTGGTCTTGAGGTGTTCCACCATTGCCAAGATGCCTTCTTCGCTTGTTCTTGCGCCTTTACCGCTTAAGATGATGTCGTGACGTGCCATCAAGACGTCGCCGCCTTCAACTCTTCCGATTCCGTTTGGAGCGTATTGCTCGACAGGATTGACGGTCTTTACGTCAAAAATAGGGGAGTTGTTATAGATAGCTTGAAGGAGAATGCTTTCTCTGTCGCGCACTGTTGTTGCCATCTTGCTGATCATGATGTTGTCGTACATTGTGAATGACGCATCTCTCATGAAGAAGAAGTTTGGTGCAGGAGGCAATATATATCTTTCTTTGAAGCTGTCGTTTTCGAGACCTTCAATGAATGCTTTTGCTAATTCTGTGTTTGATAATTTGTCCAACTCGTCTTTAAGGAATTCTACGTTTTCTCTTTTGCAGATTTTCTCTACGAGTTCGTGTTTCAATTCTTGGTTTTTAAGTATATCTTCAAGGAGTTCTCTAACAGTAAGAACGTTAGTGACTTTCCTTAAAGTGCCTTGGAAATCTTTGTAGTCGTTATAAGCTTCGCGTTGGTTTAACATGTCGCTGAACAGAAACTTATGTGCGTTTTCCGGTGTCATGTGTTCTATTTCCGGACCTGGAGCGTGTAATAATACGCAGTTTAACTTACCAATTTCTGATTCAACGCAAGGTTTTATACATCGGGAATAATCCATAAAAATATAATTCGTGATACAATTGAAAAGTGCATTTTATGCCTTTTCGATAACGTGTGCAAAGGTACGATTTTTTAACAAAAGAAACAATCCATTAATTAAAAAAATTATTCTTCGTATAAATCAAAGAATTCGTAGCCGTTGCCCATAGTGTCCAAGAACTTTATCAGGT
>JAZKYG010000044.1:0-17969 GCA_045612025.1 Bacteroidales bacterium | reverse complement strand
TGGGGCGTCGATTTCGGGCTTTTGGATAAAGACGGAAAACTTATCTCGACGCCAGTGTGCTATCGTGATGACAGGACAAAAGGAATGCTGGAACTAGCATTTGAGAAACTGCCAAAGGAAGAATTCTTCCAACATGCTGCTAATCAGTTTATGGAAATAAACACGGCGTTTCAGTTGTTAAGTGCTACACAAACTGAAACAGATATCGCGTATGGCGAAGTCGTACACGCCGAGAAACTGCTGTTCATGCCTGATTTGTTCAACTATTTCTTGACAGGAAAATGTTGTAACGAATTTACCATATCTTCAACATCACAGCTTTTAAATTCTTTGACACATCAATGGGATGACGTCATCTTCGACAGACTGGGATTACCTAAACGCTTGATGCAGGAGATTGTATATCCAGGCACTGTGATAGGACGACTCACCGATGAGCTCGCCGACGAAGTGGGCGGCAATGCCAATGTGGTCGCTGTCGGCTCGCACGACACAGCGAGTGCCGTCGCTTCCATCAGTGATGCTGGCGATGACTGGGCGTTCATAAGCTCCGGCACATGGTCACTCATGGGAACACCGACAAAAGAACCTATCATATCCAAAGAAGCCCTCGAGTCAGACTTCACCAACGAAGGCATGACAGACGGAAGGATACGATTCCTGAAAAACATAACTGGACTCTGGCTCATACAACAGCTCGTGAAAGAGTGGGAGCAAGAAGGCTACAAATGCGACTATTCTGAATTGGTGAGAGAAGCTGAGCAGTCATCTTTTAACTCATCATTCGATGTTGATGACGCAAGCTTCATGAATCCAGAAAAGATGTCGGAAGCTATCGTTTCATATCTTAAAGAAAGAAATGATGATGTTCCTGCCACCAAAGGCGATTTTATGAGATGTATCTGCATCTCTTTGGCAAAGAAATATGCAGAGGTAAAGACGCAGATGGAACGTTGCACAAATAAAAAAATCAACAAGATTTACATCGTTGGCGGCGGTTCAAGAAACCAGCTGTTAAATAAGCTCGCTGCAGAATTCACAGGATGCGAAGTCATCAAAGGTGAAGTGGAGGCAACAGCGATGGGAAATATTTTGGTGCAAATGTCAATTGACAATTAATAATTAACAATAATTGTAGGGTTGTCATATTATGGCAGCCCTACATGTTTTTGGCGGTGTAAAAATTAAAAATGGCGGTGTAAAGTAAAAAAAGTGGCGGTGTAAAAGGATTGTGTTGTGAAAAAATGTTATCTTTGTAATTATAATAAAAATGTTTTGTCTTATGATTACAAATGACTTACAAAGCAAATTAGAACAATGTGATGGTTTTCAACAGGAACTTTGGTCATATCGTCCGTTATCGCCTGAAACATTGCAGTCGTTGAAAGAATATTACAGAATTGGAACGACTTTTTCGAGTAATGCCATTGAAGGTAATAGTCTGACAGAATCAGAGACAAAAGTCATTATTGAAAATGGCTTGACAATAGAAGGTAAACCATTACGCGATATTTATGAAGCTGTAGGACATGCGAAAGCATACGATTATTTGTATGAACTTAATCGTGATGAACCTATTACCGAAGCAATGATATGTAATATTCATAGACTGTTTTATCAGCAAATTGATGTGGAGAAAGCTGGTGAGTATCGTAAGGTGCCTGTTTTCATTAGTGGCAGTAAGTTTGCAGTAGCGCCTGTTGCTGAGATAAGCAAACGTATGAAGCACTTGGTGCACTGGTATAATAACAATGAAAATAAATTACATCCTATCATTTTGGCAGCTGAGTTTCACAAACGTTTTGTATTCATTCATCCATTTATTGATGGTAATGGACGTGTGGCTCGTTTGTTAATGAATTTATCTTTGATGCGTAACGATTACAATATAGCGATAGTTCCTGCTGTTACACGTGCTGAATATATAGAAGTCTTGGAAAAAGCGCATAATGATGATGAGGCCTTTATATCTTTTATTGCAGACAGGGTAATGATGACGCAATTAGAGATACTCAGACTATTTCGTGAAACGGAACCAAATCCACAAAAAATAGATTTTGAAAAAATGCTTTTAGAAACAATTGTTAATAATCCTGGTTTGAATGCACCAGTTTTATCTAAAAGATTAGGACGTAGTTTAAGAACCACTCAGCGTTATTTGAAAAAGTTAAGTGATAAAAAACAGATTGTTTTCAGAGGTGTAGCAAAGAATGGCGGTTATTTTCAGTTGACAATTGAAAATTAATAATAGAAGGGACGTCGATTTTTATCGCGTCCTTTTTTGTTTTTGGCGGTATGAAATCAAATCTTTCTGTCGTACCTTCGGCACTCTGATTAATATCCGGTCTTTATTGCAGGCATTCCGAGCTTCGCTCTCCAT
Organism: Bacteroidales bacterium; assembly: GCA_045612025.1. GTDB lineage: Bacteria > Bacteroidota > Bacteroidia > Bacteroidales > F082 > Limimorpha. Next base: position 15,589 of record JAZKYG010000044.1, on the reverse strand, counting down.
ACCTGCCTGGAAACTATCGTCACTATGTGACTTTTTAGACTCAAAATCTCAATTTTTTTTCTTGTTTTTTTAAATCGAAATCCTTAAATTTGCTATCTAATTTTACGCTAACAAGGATTAACGGGCTCTCTCCTTACTACTAGCCCTAACTATTGAGCCCACTAAAAAAAACTATGAAAAAATTATCATTACTACTCATCGCATTCTTGTGCACTCTTACTATCTCCTCAGCACAAGACATCTTTCAAACAAATTTTCAAACAGAAGAAGAATTCCAACAATGGCTCGTCGTTGATAATAACAATGATGAGACGACCTGGAGTTTTGACGACTATGCAGAACCTTCCCGTGTGTTCTACAACTATCATTCAACCAATGCCGCTGACGACTGGATGATATCTCCTGCGATAACATCGGAGGTTACAGGAACACTGGCTGTTAGCTTCACAGTACAAGGCAGTTATTATGTCGAGAAAATCGAAGTGTTTTATGGCAATGAACAGACTACAGAGGCAATGACAAACAGACTGTCTGAAGTCATATCTTTGGGCAATGAAATTACACATCACCTTTATTTAATTAATGTCAACGCAAACGAGCCTTTGTATCTGGGATTCCACGCTTGCAGCGATGCCGATAAATGGCGTCTCTACCTCTGTGATGTGAGTGTTGAATTTACAACCAATCCTGTCGATATACAAGCAGCGGCGTTTGTATCTCCTGTGACAGATTTCGGCCTTGACCAAGAAACGGTTATTGTTAAAGTGAAAAACACAGGCAATGTGGATGTGAATTCATTCGATATCACATTCTCTGTTGATGGCAATGTAATCGCTACTGAGACTGTGAACCAGTTGCTTGCAGTAGGCGGCGAGATGGATTATACTTTCACCGCAAAAGCTGATCTGTCGGAAGCTCGTAAGACATTCAACTTAAAAGCATGGACATCACATACCGATGATGTGAACGTAACTAATGATGAATGTGCAGCAACAGTGCTTCATAAAGCTCCTGCTACAGTGCCTTACGCTATGGGATTTGAAGCCGACGAATATACAGATGGCATCACGATATTCAACTTGAATGAAGACGGAGGCAACTGGGATGTATATACAGATCCATGGTGGTCATTGGCGCATACTGGCGACTATTGCCTCGCTTATAATTACGATAAAAACAATAATGGCGACGACTGGGCAATCCTTGAACCTATCACGGTGGATGAGCCTGGCTATTATGTGCTGAAGTTCTGGTACTCAGGTGATGACACACATCCAGAAAAGCTGGCAGTGTATTATGGCAATGATGCCACACCAGAAAGCATGACAAACAAAATCGTGGAATATGCTCCTTTTGCCAGAGGTGAATACGAAGAGTCTATCAATATCTTCTACATTGATCAGCCGCAAGATGTTTACATCGGATTCTACGCCTTCAGCGATAAAGACGAGAACTGGCTCTGCGTTGATGATGTGGTGTTTGAAAAAGTCAATGCAGAATCTGTTGATATGGCGGCGCTTCCAATCACAAATCCGCAACAATATGTTCATAAAGGAAGCCGTAAAGATATTGCTTTTAAGATTAGAAACCTCGGCATTGCTGAAACTACATCTACAGTTCGTGTCATGATTGACGAGACAACAGTTTACGAAGAGGATGTAACTGCAGTAGGTCAAGAGATTAAAGATATCATCGTAAGTAGTGCTTTGAAAGATTTGACAGCAGGAAAACATACTGTATCTGTAGAAGTAGTCCTTGATACAGACGCCGATGCAGAAAACAATAATCAGTCATTTGAATTCCATGTCCTTGACAATCCTGTTATGGCTTGGGACTTTGAAGATGGACAGCTCCCTGCTGATTTTAACTACCGTGTTGAAGATGGAGGAACTGTGAATCCATCAGCAGGAGAAGAGTTTAATGAATATGGATGGGGTATCTTTAATATTGGAGAACACGAACTTTACGGAGAACATGTTTTGGCTGGAACATCATGGTTCGATGGAACAGAAAAGGCTGACCGCTGGTGTATCTTGCCTCCGTTTACTCCTACAGAAGAATCATATCTTGTATGGGATGTGGCTTCATTCAATCCTTATTTCCTTGAGACTTATTCCGTGATGATTTCTACAAATGGCGACGACTCTTGGTATTATTTCACTGAAGAAGAATATGTCGCTGAATCTGCAGAATTCAAAACTCGTGGCGTTGACTTGAGCGGATATAACGGTCAAAACGTATATATCGCTTTCCGTCTCCGTTCTGAAAACTGCGAGCACTTGATTCTCGATAACATCGAACTTTATGGCGGTAGCGCTGTGGAATTGCTGGATGTCACTGCTACAGTGGACCCGGAAGAAGGTATTGTTGAGAAGTTGGATGAGTTTACCGTGACATTTGAAAATGTAGAATCTGTCGTCTTTGATGAATATTCATATATTATGCCTTATATCGCAGCGGTAGGTGAAAACAACTTATTGGAACAAATAGTTGGTGCTAGAATCTCTGATGTTGAAGGACAACCTACACAGTTGAGCTTATATATCGAAGAAGATATAATGACAGAGATTACAGAAGAAGGTAAGTATGCCTTGGTAATTCCTCGTAAATGTCTGGTGTTCAACGATGACCCACAGTTGCTTATCGCAGCAAATGAATTTGTGTTCCACTATGAAATAGTGTTGCCTATCGAAAGCCCGTCAAATTTGAAAGCAGATTCAATAGGTACATCTTCAATAACTCTCTCATGGGACGAAGTTGAAAACGCATTGAGCTACAATGTTTACAAAGGTGAAGAGTTACTTGCAAACGTGACAACAACAAACTATACCGTTGAGGATTTGGATGCAGATACTGAATATAGTTTCGTGGTGTCATCATTACGTAATGGTCGAGAAATGAAGTCAGAGGCGATAAGCGTCAAGACATTGCCTGAATCAACAGTAAGCATTGCAGAATTTGAAACTTTATTCAACATCTATCCAAACCCTGTCAGCGATAAATTATATATCGAAACAGAGGAAGAAATTGAAGAAGTCGTCGTTTATGATGTTTATGGAAGAAGACAACAGACAACAGACAACGGACAAAAGTCTATAGATGTTTCTGAATTGAACAACGGCGTTTATTTCGTTAAAGTTGTTACAGAAAACGGTGAAGTTGTGAAGAGAATTATTAAGAACTAAGGCTATTGAGCTAAGGCTGTTGACGGTTAAGAATTAAAGGTCACCGAGTCTCCAAAGAGAATATAATCTTGGAGTCTCGGTGACTTGTTTTTTTATAAAAAAATCTTTAACCTTTTGTCATTAGCCTCTAGCCTTTTACTATCTTTGTGGAAATTAATTTAGCAATCTTGGTTCAAAGTTCAAAGTAAAAAAAATATGACACAAAATCTACAATCGAAACTTGTCGAGAAGAAGTATCTCTTGACATTCATTTTAATAACATCATTATTCGCCTTATGGGGCTTTGCTAACGACATCACCAATCCTATGGTGGCTGCGTTCCAGACAGTGATGGAGTTGACCGCCGCAAAGGCATCGCTCGTGCAATTCGCATTCTACGGCGGCTATGCCACAATGGCAATACCTGCAGCTCTCTTTGCCAGACGCTACAGTTATAAGAAAGGCATCTTGTTAGGATTGATACTCTATGCCATCGGCGCGTTTATGTTCATCCCAGCAGCTAACCGTCAGGAGTTCGACTTCTTCTGCGTTTCATTATATGTCCTCACTTTCGGACTCGCTTTCCTTGAAACAACAGCTAATCCTTATATATTATCTTTAGGCAGCAAAGAGACTTCCACACGTCGTCTCAACCTCGCTCAGGCGTTCAACCCAATAGGTTCTCTCATGGGTATGTTCGTGGCTTCAAGAATAGTGCTCGCTAAACTTGAATCGGATACAGCAGCGGTACGTGAAGTTGGATTCTCAAACCTCGATGAAATGACAAAACTCTCAATACGCGAACATGACCTCGACATCATCAGAAATCCTTATGTAGCTCTCGGTTGCGTGGTGTTGTTCGTTTTTGTCATCATTGCGATATTCGTTAAAAACCAAAATCAGGAGACAAAAGAAAATGCTAATAGCAAAGGCACTTTAAAACGTCTTTTCTCCAATAAAGTCTATCGTGAAGGTGTCATCACTCAGTTGTTCTACGTGGCAGCTCAAATCATGACATGGACTTTCATCATCCAATATGCTGACCGTCTTGGCATCGACAAAGCCACTGCACAATTGTATAACATCATAGCAATGGGCATGTTCTTGTGCGGTCGTTTCATCAGTACATTCCTGATGAAATATGTCAACTCACGCAAGCTTCTTATGTTCTTCGCCATCGGCGCAATGCTTGCATCTGCAGGAACAATATTGATTGACGGAGTTATGGGACTTTACTGCTTGATGGCGATATCAATCTTCATGTCACTCATGTTCCCAACTATCTACGGCATCGCATTGGAAAACGTAAGTCTTGAAGACAGCTCTCTCGGCGCAGCATTCTTGGTCATGGCTATCGTAGGCGGCGCTTTGATGCCACCGCTTCAAGGTATGATCATCGACATGGGAACAGTAGCAGGACTCCCAGCAGTGAACTTCTCATTCATACTGCCGTTCATCTGCTTCGTCGTGATATTCGTTTACGGATTTAGAACAAGCAGAATTGTTAAGAACTAAGGCTGTTGAGCTAAGGCTTTTGAACCTTTTTAAATAATGGAAATAAAAAAGACATCGTCAAAAAAATGGCGATGTCTTTTTGTTTGTTGGCTTTTGATTATAACATAATCTTGGAGACTCGGTGTTTTGGAGACTCGGTGTCTTTTTTGGGCGTTCCGGCTATCGCCGTCGGGCTTTCCGCTATATCTTTTTCCGCTGCGCTCCAAAAGGATGCCGCTCCAATCCCTAACGCATTGGGAGCTACTAACTCCTAATTCCTAACTCCTAACTAATAAGGCGTTGCCTTATCCTATATTTGTCTCGCCCCTTCAGGGCTCACCCCCCCTCATACCCTCAAATCCTCAAATACACAAATCCTCAATTCCTCAATTCCACAATGTTTTTCGCCACAATCTCCGCGATGTCTCTCACTTTCACTGGTGCTAGTCTTGCAAAAGTCTTCAGACATAAAGGACAGGCTGTCACTATTTCTTCAGGATTGTTATGCATCAAGTCTTTAATAGAGTTCTTCGTTATTTCGTCACGCTCTTCTAATGTCATGGTGATACTTCCGATGCTGCCTCCGCAACAGACTGACATATCTCTATTCGACTTGCCAGGTGTCAGCAATCCAATGTTGTCGATGATATTACGTGGCTCGTCGTAAACACCAAAGGCGCGTCCTAACTCACAAGGGTCGTGATAGACGTAACGTTTGTCGTTTCTGTCAAGTTCTAATCTGTCGCTTTCTATCAACTCATTGATGTATTGTGTGTGATGTAAGACCTCGATGCCTTCAAGCTGATATTCTTCTTTGAAGACCTTATAACAGATAGGGCAGGAGAGTACCAGTCTCTTCGCGCCAGAGTTCTTTATCAGTTCGGTGTTTTTATCTATCAAAGCCTTAGCTTCTTTTGCTTTGCCCGTCAGCATCATCGGACGACCGCAGCAGATGCTTCCTTCTGCATCCAAGAACTCGTAATTCTCTTTAGCAATCTCGAAAATCTTCTTCATCGAACGTAAGGTCTTCGGCGTCAGATGCGACATACAACCGGCGAAATAGATAGTTTTTGAGTTGCTGAGTTGCTGAGTTGCTGAGGTCAAAGTCTGTTGTCCGTTGTCTGTTGTCTGTTGTCTTTCAAGATAACTAAAGTCAGATTTTACCTTATAATATGTCTTATTGCGTTGAGCTATCTTGATATTCAATGATTCTATTCCTAAAGGACATACCTCGATACATTTTCCGCACATCAGACATTTCTCTGTCATGGCTTTAACGTCTCTTCTTCTTTTTCCTTTTCTGATGTTACGGATGAAATAAACTGCAGTGTTTTTGTAGTTGTCTTTCACCTCGCTCATGGGGCAGACGTCGATGCAGAGTCCGCAGCTCGGACATGAATATATCTCGGCTAAAGCGTAGCCCTTACGTGGTTCTGTCGTCTTCAATCCTGCGTTGCGAAGTAATATCAAGAGAGCTTCAGCAGGTATGTGCATATATCGTGAGAAAGGCAACAAAGTCATGAAGACAGCTAAGTCGATGGAATAGAACCACCAGAAAACCATGCTTAATGTCTCGTTATAATTTCCTCCGAACAATAATTCAAAGCCGAGGTATTTTGTCAGGAACGAGCCGCCAGCAATGTTGGCCATCGATGATTCTGCAAGGAAACGTAATGGGAAAATAGTCCATAACGACAATCGCACCAAGTCTTCTTTGATGCCGAATTTGGTTACACGTTTCAAGCCTACGTTACGAGGTTTTTTCTTCTTGACGACAGCGATGACAATGCCGCTTATTATCATCAATAAGAAGAAATCCATCAAGAAACTGAATATATGTGCTTTGAGACTTAAGTCTTCGATGGTGAAGTAACGGAAGAAAATCGGGAGATATAAGTTCGACATCAGTTTTGGCATGAAAGGAACATCCAATCCTCTTAAAGGTGAAAACGCTACACTTTCGAAGTGACCGACGATGATAATCATAAACCATCCTAAAGCGATGGACATGTGCATATAACCAAGGAGCGGTTTGCGTTTCCATATCTTTGTGTGGAAGAGACAGTCGTTGAAGAGGTCTCTGATGTTTTTCCATGCCGACTTAGGATATATGAGAGAGCGTAAGAACTTGCGTCGGTCTTCCTTTGGAAGCTGGAAGATGATACGTATCATGCCGATGATACAATACAAAAGCACGAATGTCATTCCACATACGAAAGGCAATACGAATGGGTCGAATATTGGTCTCATATATTTTGCTCGTTATAGATTTTTGTTATTGAAAGTAATATGTTTCTTGTGTTGATGCCACGGCTGCATACTAACATACATTTGCCGCACATCATGCATTTCTTGACTTTCTCAACAGCTTCTTTTTCCTTGCCGCGTTGCAGCATCAGGATTATCTGTCGGAAGCTGACATCGGTGAACCTCCCCGCTGTGCAAGTAGCAGTGCATAAGCCGCAAGCCATGCAAGTCTTGATGTCTGGATTGAGAACCTCCAGCTTGTTGAATGATTTTAAGTCGACATCATCCATCTGGATGTGCGAACTCTTTGATATGCTAAAACCGAAATCGATCATAATTTTGAACTAAGGACTAAGAACCAAGAACTAAGAACCAAGAACCTTAAACCAGAGGTCTGTTGTCTGTAGTCTGTTGTCCGTTGACTTTTAAATAATTAAACACTTCTACTGCTGCTGAGCGTGCTTCTGCCAATGTCTCTGGCAATGTCTTTGGCGAGGTGCATGCTCCTGCAACGAAGACGCCGTTTTCTTTAGTGAGATTCAATCCTGAGAATATGTCGCGTGTCTCGATGAAACCGTCGGCATTGCTTTTTATGTTGAGCATGTTCTGTAATCGCTCAACGCCTTCGGATTTCTCCATGCCACACATCAATACTAATAAATCCAATGTCATTTTCATCGGCGTGCCGAGCAAGGTGTCTTCTGCTTTTATGACTAATTTGCCTTCAATATTTTCTGACACCTCACAGACACGACCTCTCACGCATTTGATGTCGAAGTCTTTCTGTGCCTTGAGGTATAAGTCTTCGTAGCCCTTGCCGAACATTCGTAAGTCCATATAGAAACAATAGACATCGGCTTCAGGAAATTCGTCTTTTATCTCGCAGGCTTGCTTCAAAGCTGTGGCACAACATACCTTGGAACAATAGGTGTTGTTGACTTTCACGTCTCTCGAGCCTACGCAGTGGACGAAACCGATGCGTCTTGGTTCCTTGATGCGTTCGTCATTATGTGTCTTGAAATATGATTCCAGCTCAGCATTTGTTATGACATTATTATAAATGCCGTAGCCGTATTCCTGTTTCTTCTCTGCATTGAAAAGGTTGAAACCAGTACACATAACGATGGCTGATATATCGTAAGTCTTGTTGTTGGAAAGCGTTACGTGGAATGTGTCGCCTTTTTTTTCTATATTATTGATACGAGAGTTTAACTTTATCTCGATGTCTTTTGTCTGTTCTCTAAGTCTTTCGAGAAGGTCTTCGGCATTGTCACTTGAAGGGAATAGTCTGTCCCATTGTGCGAGATGTCCGCCTGTTTTGTCGCTTCTCTCGATGATGATAGGTGTAAGTCCGAGATTCTTCAGCTGATATGCTGTCTCCAACCCTGCAGGACCTGCACCGATGATGAGTATTTTGTGTTCTTTCATAGTCGTTGGTGTTAGTCATATGGCGATGCCATCCGTTATATCTGTAATAGCCTTTCAGGCTTTATTGTAATCTTATGTTTATTGGGTTCTCTGGCGTTCCTAAGTCTTTGTTGTTGACACCTTTATATTTGGCTTTAGGGTCGTATTCTATTCCCATCTTTTCCAACAAAGGCTCTATCGCTACCTGATGCATCTGCAGTCCGAGGTCCCAAGGGTTGTATCCCATGACGAGTCCTGCCACTTCTTCGTAGGTGAGTGCAGGGATGCCGTGACCGTTTTTGCCGTATGTCTTGCCTGTCTGTTCCGCGATGACGTATTGCCAGCGGTCAAGGAAATAAGGGCAGCCAGGACAGTTGGTGATTATCAAGTCGGGTTCATATGGTTCCATCGACTCGAATTTCTTATGCGTGTTGGAGACAGAGTAGCCTCTGTTGGCTTGTATGAGATACTGACGGAATCCGAATCCGCAGCACTGACGGCGTTCTGGATAGTCGACGACTTCGCCGCCCCAGGCTTCTATCATGCCTACCAAGACGTGTGGATATTCAGCGCCGCCGAAACCCTTGGAAGGAAACATCTTGGAATAATGACAGCCTATGTGTTCCACGACCTTAAGCGGTCTTCCTGTCTTGACGTTGACGAGTTTGTATTTCGCTTGTTTTGCAATCTCGTGACGGAATTTATATATGATGTCGCTGGCATGAGCGAGATATTTCGGTTTCACTAATTCTTTCTTGCAAGAGTCCCAGAGATATTGACGTATCTTGGCTTCCAGTTCTGGGAATTCGTGCCATGTCTCTAAGGTCTCTGTGTAACATCCGAATGATGTGATGCATGAGCAGACGTAGTTTTCGTAGCCGCTCTCGTGCATAAGTGCAAACTGACGCGCGATGATAGTCATGGCTGTCTCCTGCGGGATGCTGTCGCTGTGATAAGCGATGCCGCCGCAAGTGGTGTGATACGCACTTTCGTAGAAGTCTTTGCCTAACTTATTTCTTGTGATGTCTAAAAATGTCACCTCTGAACCAGGGAAGAATGACTGACGGATGCAGCTTCTTACATAAAAATAATGATCATCGGGAATGTCTTTTTGATAATCAGCCCAAATTTTTTGTTTGCCTTCTACTATCATGATTATCCAATGTTAAGATGTTTTTCACTGTTGTTAACGGTATAGACCTTCTTGAAATATTCTTCATCGCTGAGGTTTTCCTTTTCTGCTTGAAGATGAGCGTCGTTGATGACTTTGTTCATCAGCTCTGTCGCGCCTGTCACGTCAAAGATTTTCTTGAGCTGGTCGAGACTCTCTTGTGGAATCTTACGTAATCCGCCTGGACCGTCGCCATCGAGGTTGGAACCGATTCTCTGATGAAGGTCGTCGAGATTTTCATTTATCCATTTGCCTACGGTTCCGAATTCCTTATGTTCTTCGTAGCTGAAGTTACGAGGATAGACGCAGTAGCCGTGATTTAAGATGTTGCCGCATAAGTCTTTGACCAAGACATATTGCTGACGGCCTTTCTCCGATTCCATATAATATCCGCTTTGCATAGCAAGTTTGCGTAATGCCATGATGATAAGACCAGGAGCGTTGCCTCGAGGACAGCGTGTCACGCACGACATGCACTCGCCGCAGTACCAGATGGTATCGCTTTTCAATAAGGCTTCAAGTTCGTCCTCGTCCTTACGCTGAACGATATTGACGATGTTCTTAGGATTGTATTTATAGAACTCTGCTGCAGGGCAGACGGCGGTGCAGACTCCACAGTTCATGCAGGCTTTCAAACCCTCCTTGATGCGATAGTCTTCTTGTAGCTTCTCGTAAAGATGTCCTTTATATAATGTGTCTGACGACATAGTTTCTGTTATTTCTTTATTAAGTAAAATAATATATAGTAAAAACGTTTACCATTTTTCAAGCGAACGCAAAGGTAATAAAAAAACAGAAATAAAGTGATAATGTTTTGTGGAAATTTTATAGGGACTAAGGCTATTGGCTCTTGGCTTTTGAACTTTTCTTACTATGAGCCTTTAGCCCTTCAACAACGGTGTTGCAATCAATCTCCATCATGCATTTGAAATTTTTTCTTGGACATTCTTTGAATCCTAACTTACTGCATGGACGGCATTTAATGTCTTTACATTCAACGATATGGCATTTCTCTTTTTCGTTAGGAAGGTAAGGATACATTCCAAGTGCAGGTACGGTATTGCCCCAGACAGAGACGATGTTTTTATGAAACGCCGCTGCGATGTGCATCAATCCTGTGTCGTTGGTCAAGACGGATTTCGCATTTTTCACAATAGACGCCGATTGTTCAAGATTTATCTTTCCGACTAAGTTTAAGATGCTAAGATTCTGAGTTTCTGAGTTTCTGAGATGTGGATAATGACTGTTGTCTGTTGTATGTTGTCCGTTGACTGATAATAATATTTCCTCTGCTCTCTCCACATCATCAGGACCGCCGAGAAGTATGACAGGCTCGTTTAATTTCTTGATGACTTCGATGACTTTTACCGCAGGTAAAATCTTGGTCTTGTATGTTCCGCCGATGACGAAAGCATGATATCCTTCTTGGAAATTCTCAGGAAGTTCATTTAAAGGATAATTGTTTTTTTCTGAGATGAAGAAGTCAAGCCCTTGACAGTCATTCTTTACTCCTAATTTTTCTACGGCTTTGAAATATCTGTCCACGATATGAATGTCGGGCATCAGATTGATTTTGAAAGTCGTGAGCAGAAACTTCTTGAAATTGAGTTTAGGGAAAGAACTATGCGGTTTATGTAAAGCGCGTGTGACTCTTAGACTTCTTTTATTTTTTTGTAAGTCAACGATATAATCGTAATTCTCTAGCTTTAGTTCTTCTATGTTCTTTTTCAAAGAATCATCGTATTCGTATACCTTATTAATATAAGGGTTTGTCTTGTAAAGACTGCTGAACTTCTTTTTTGTAAGAACATGAATCTCCACATCGCTGATTTGATTTTTTAAGCAGCGAATCACAGGTGTCGTCAGCACTATGTCACCTATTGAACTAAAACGAATTACGAGGATTTTCATATTTTAACTAAGAGCTAAAGCTGTTGAACTAAGAACTTTAGACGTGTCAATGTGTGTTTATTTTTAGGTTACATTGACGCGTCTCTACATATTATAATTATGAATTATGCATTATGCATTATGAATTGACTTAAGTTTTTCGTCTCTGAATATCAATTCGACTGTTTCTTCATAAACATCTAGGTTGTTTATTTTCTTCACCTTACGCCAGATATTTTGTGGGTCTTCGAAAGAGTTCATCAGATAAGACCATAATTCTTTCATGCAGCCTATAATCTTTGGACTTCCTCCGGCATGACGTAATCTCTCAAGATAAAGCGATACTATGAAATGATGCAGTTTCTTCTTTCTTTCTTCGTAGTCGAAGCTTAGTCCTTTGATTTCATCGGCGAGGAACGGATTGGTCAACAAGCCTCTGCCGAGCATGAACATCGACACTGAAGGTAATTTCTCGCTGATGCGTTTGAAGTCGTCCACAGAGAAGATGTCGCCGTTATACACCAGAGGGCGTTTGATGAGCGGGGCTATCTCAGCGAATCTGTCGACATCGGCGTTTCCTGTATATAGTTGCTTTCCGATTCTTGGGTGGATGATGATCTCGCTGAAAGGATAAGCATTGAAACTGTCTATGAGTTCATCAATCTCAGTGTCTTTGAAATAACCGAGGCGGCATTTGAGACTGAATTTTATCTCTATGTTATTGAATACCTTATCGAATATCTCTCTTACCTTTTGAGGTTCTGCCATGAGACCGCAGCCTCTTGTCTTATTGGCGACTCTTGGAAACGGGCAGCCCATATTAAGGTTGATTTCCTTGTAACCCATCATCTGACATTGGTTGGCGAAACGTATGATCTCTTCAGCGTCGTTGCCAAGTATCTGCGGTGTTAAAGTATTGACGTCGTTGAACTTGATGTCAATCTCCTCGCCCCTCAGGCTTCTGCTGTTATCTTTGTGTATCCCCGTGAAAAATGGCGTGTAGAACTTGTCTATTCCACTGAAATATTCCTTGAAAAGATTGCGATAGACCGCGTCGGTGATGCCTTGAAATGGCGCTAAACTTAAGGTAATCATTTCTTTCTTAAAATTGATGTTACAAAACTGAAACATAAAACCAGGCACGCTACGAAAGAAGCGGCTCTGTAAAGATAATCGCCGTGTCGCGAATAGAACGTCATATCGTTATTGACATTCAAAGTGTTGCGTAAGCCTACAGGTTCCCAGTAGTTGCTGCATTCAACAACATCGCCTCTTTGGTTGATGAAGCCGGATATGCCTGTGTTGGCGGAACGCGCAATGCTGCGACGGTTCTCGATGGCTCTTAGCTTCGACATCTCGAAATGTTGTCTGTGTCCTGGAGTGTTGCCCCACCATCCGTCGTTGGTGATGACAAATATGATGTTGGCTCCATTTCTTACGAAATCAGTGACATAACCGCCAAAGACCGACTCGTAACAAATCAATGGAGCGATAGTATATTTCCCATGATCAAACACCGTCACCTTGTCTTCCGACTTCAATGTTCCTACCGTGCCGCCTAAGTCGATGGCGAGGTTTCTCAATGGTCGCAGGAACCACCACGATGGCATCATCTCAACGCCTGGTGTCAGCTTCGACTTCTGATGTATTTGAATGTCAGTGGTGTCGTTGATAGAAAAGGCTGTGTTATATGAGTAATAGTATTCGTCGGCATCGTAGAACTTACGTGCTGCGAAATCGTTCTTGTCGTATGCCATTCCTAAAGTGCTGGCGCCGACGATATATGAAATATTGTTGTTTCTTGAGAAGAGCTTAGATTCTCTTATTGAACGATAATAGTTTATTTTTTCCAACCAGATTCCCTCGTGAATCGTAGATTCGGGACTTACGACAAAACGTGTGTTCTCTGTTATCAGCGGTTCTGCTACGCTGAAGTTGCGATTCAGAATCTCGGCGGCGCCAAGACGGAACTCTTCATTCCAAGGGTCGATATTAGGTTGAGCAACAACGACTTCCACCTCTTCGCCTTTTTCTTCATAACAATGATACATAATCTTGCTTGCAATTATTGGAACAATAACTACAGCAAGGAAGAGTAGGATTTGAGGGATTGCTAAGTTGTTGAGTTTCTGAGTTTCTGAGTTTCTGAGTTTCTGAGATTTTATAGCTTTATACGCTAGTATGTTGGTAAGCAAGACCCATATCGTTCCTCCGGCTGTCCCAGTGAATTCGTACCATTGCACCCAAGTGTGATTGTGTGAGAATACGTTGCCGATGTTAAGCCAAGGCCAGTTGAGCTGCCATGTGAGATGCAGATTTTCAAATGCCAGGAAGAATAATATCAGTAAGAAGTAACCTCCTTTATTGTGAAATACTTTTTTCCTTGTGAAATGATAAAGCCAGAATGTCGTCGCCATGAAGGTGCTGTTTAGCAATATCATAGCGATGGAACCTGCGGGCGTGCTGTTCCAAACCCACCATGTCGTGAGTGAGTTCCAGACCAAAAAAGTCAAAAATGAAAACAAGAATATATTGTCTTTATTCTTTACCGTTGACTGTTGACTGTTGACTGTTGACTGTTGACTGTTGATGTTGTCTTCTAAAAATATCAACGGAACGAAGGCGATGAATATCAAAGGTGTAAAACCGTTTGTAGGCCATGATGCTGCAATCATGAGACCGCTCAATAAAGCCAAAGAAATCTTGGTAATATTCTTCATCACTTCATTTTGAAATAGTTAAAGATTTTAAAGCTGTCGTCAAGGAATATAAGAGAAGCATTGCCGTTACGTTCTATCTGCTTGATGCTTTCTTCAAAGAGTTCGGATATTAAGTCGATATTGTTATGTGAGATGAAAGGAGCGAAGTTTTTCAAGAAATTCTTTTCCTCTTCTGGCAATAATACGTTGTTCATCAATCCGTTGTTGATAAACAATGCATTATGGAACATGTTAAGTCCATACGAAAGGAATTCCTTCTGTTTCTCTCTGCCTAAAGGCTTGATGTCGTTGGCGATGAAGTCGATGAGTTCCGGCGCGCTGAATTTGAAGCAGTAGCGCATCCATTTCTGGAAACAGTTGAAATATATCTTCTCCTCGTCTTGATTGTCAATATAATTAGATGCAAGTATCCAGTTGCCGTCTGACAATACAGCTGCGTTATGAGAGCTTTCTGCGCCGCAATCGAATTTCTTTACGAGAGCGTCGCGTACTTCGTTGTATGTGAGTTTAGGAATCTTCATCAAGACAGTACGTGAACGTATGGTCATGAGAAGTTCTTCTTGGTTTTCAGATATTAAGATAAATAAGGTTTTCTCTGGCGGTTCTTCTAAGAGTTTGAGTAGCTTATTGGCTGCTTGTATATTAAGTTTCTCTGCCATCCAGATTATCGCTATCTTATATTCCGCTTCGTATGCTTTGAGATTTAATTTTCTCATTATCGTAGCGGCATCGCGTACGTTGATGGCTCCTTGTTTGTTTTCGACATCAAGGGCGTTATACCAGTTTGAAAGACTTGCGTAACAGTCGCATGACTCGAGATATTCGCGCCATTCTGTTAAGAATAAATCAGACTCAGGGTCTTTCTTGATGGTCTTGTTTGTAGTGGAAGGGAATATGAAATGTAAGTCTGGATGAGCTAAAGCGTTGAACTTCTTACATGAAGGACATTCTCCACAGCTGTCGTTTTCTCCTTTATTGGTGCAGTTGATATATTGTGCATAGGCGATTGCCAATGCGAGTTTTCCTGTTCCTTCCGGACCCAAGAACAACTGCGCATGGGCAACACGATTTTCCTTTACACTCTGGATGAGTTTTTTCTTAATATCCTCGTGACCAATAATCTGAGAAAACAACATATTCAGTTAGGAGTTAGGAATTAGGAGTTAGGAATTAGAGTTCCTTTATTCCTAATTATGAATTATGCATTATAAATTAACCTTCAATCCATTGTGTCACTTCTTCCAGTTGAAGTGCTGGAACATCCATCTTGTTTTTCTTGCGGAGTCCATTCAACTTTTCACGAAGAGCTGCTGGTTTCTCGGCTTTCAGCATTTCTACTGCTGTATAACCTGCGTTGATGAGGACTTTAGCCCATACTTCAGGAACGCCGATAGCCATGAAGTCTTGTTCTGTAGCGACTTTCTTGACTTTTTCAGGACGCATTGTTGGGAAGAAGAGGACTTCTTGGATTGCGAGCTGGCCTGTGAGTAACATCA
>JAZKYG010000043.1:0-5584 GCA_045612025.1 Bacteroidales bacterium | reverse complement strand
CCAGTTTCTTTGCATACTGCTAATGTTGGAGCTTCTGCTTTGTAATGTGTTCTTCTTTTAGCGCCTCTTGTGTGAGACTGTCTTCTCTTAGGATGTGCCATTTTACACTATTTTTTATTGTTAATTAATATCTTTCTTTTCTTTCAATTCTTCTAAGCATTTCCAGCGAGGATCGATTTCATCAGACTCTTCTACCATTTGATTTGCTGTGTTTTCAAGATATTCTATGACCTCTTGATTGCAATCGTTGATGTCCTGATGAATTCTATGAATTGGCAATGACAAGATAATGTATTCATAAATCAAAGAAGAAATATCGAACTCGCCTTCTTCTGAAGGAATGACGATAACATCATCAGATTCCTCTTCGTATTCATGACCGTATTTCAAATATATAACAACTTCATTTTCTATTGGTTGTTCATATTCGTCATTACATCTGTCACATGCGATGAATACACTGCCTGCAAAATTAAACGTCAAAACTGACTCTCTTTCGTGCTTTTCAACGTTCAAATTCACTTTTACACAACCTTTTTGCACTTCTGAGAACTCAAAATTCTCGAAGAACTTATCATCAATTTCGTACTCAAAATCATGGTAACCTATTGATAATCCTGCAATTGGTAATATGTAATCGCTTCCAGCTTTCATAGTATCCCCTAAAATCGGGGTGCAAAGATAACAAATTTATTTCATTTTTTAAACGAAATCTTGTTATTTTTTTGAATTTTAAGGGCTAAAGGTCAAGTTCTAAGTTCCTAAATCCTTCCTTTAAATACAAAGCCTAAGTCTTCAACGGCTTTCTTGACAGATTCATCAGATGGAATTCCTGTCACGACTGCTTCTTTCTTACCTAAATCGATTTCAACGTTTTCAACGTTTTCCAATCCTCTGATAGCTTTTTCTACAGAAGCCTTACAATGATTGCACGACATTCCTTCGATACAATAAACAACTTGATTTGCATTTGCTTCTGATGCTACAGATACTTCTGGCGTGACATCTCTATTGAAGAGTTTAAATTTTAACATAAATGCATTTATTAAAAGTAAAACCAAAATAATTCCTGATATTATCTCGAACCATGAGGCCGTCAAGGCACCGCCTTCTATAGCGCAGTGGCTGCCAGCTTCACATAATGATGTAATGGCAAACCATTCTCTTGGCAAGAAATAATCGACGAACAAACCACCTATAATAGAACCAAAAATGATGGAACCCAGATAGAACAGCAACTGCTTCCTGCCTAGTGATTTTCCAACCACCAGCAAAGATGCCACGCTCACGCCAGGACCTGCTATCAGCAACACAAGCGCTGCTCCTGGAGAAAGGCCTTTCATTATCAAAGCTGCTGCAATAGGAATGCTGCCCGTAGAACAGACGTACATCGGAACAGCAATAGCCAATACTATTAACATAGTCACTATAGACGGTAAATTCAAGTTGGCAAAGAAAGAATCTGGAATCAGGACTGTTATCAATGTTCCTATTATCAATCCTATGACCAGCCACTTGCCAATGTTTTGCACCAAATCGACCAAACTATATCTCAAGAATTCGACAAATTTATTTTGCTTGCCGGATTCCATTTCACAGCTACAATTTTGTCGCACTACTATCTCGTCTTTCGAAAACCATATCGTCACTGCTCCTCCTGCTATCGACGTCAGCAATGCAACCAAAGGCCTCACAATCGCGAAAGGCAACCCCATCATGGAATAAGTGGCGATAATTGAATCAACGCCGATCTGTGGAGTAGATATCATGAAAGCGACTGTCGCTCCTCGTGAAGCGCCGTCTTTTCTCAATGATATAGCTGTCGGGATGACGCCACAAGAACATAAAGGCAATGGCACACCTATCAATCCCGCCAACAAAACGGATTTAAAATTCTCTTTAGCTAAATGCTTTTCAAAGAAATTTGACGGAACAAAAACATGTAACACTCCCGCCATCAGAAAACCCAGCAAGAGATAAGGAGCCATCTGGCATAACATGTTAATAAAAGTCAACAGAGCATTTCCTAATTCATAATTCATAATGCACATTTCATAATTAAAGATTGAGACGCATCTATAACAAATATGCTATTGATACGTCTCTACAAAATTATTATTTTTTCATTTTACATTGTGTATTTTTCATACAACAGCTGCAGTCGCTGCATGATTTACTGTCGCTGCTCTTTTTCAATTTCTTCACGACAGAATAAACCGTATATGCCACAGCAGCACCTATTATTATATAAGCTATTATCGTTTGAGTCATTTTAGTTAGAATTTTTAGAACTCTAAAACTTTAGAATTCTAGAGTTCTAGGGTTTTAGAGTTTAAAATAGTGACCCTATCTGATAAACCAAGAACGATACCACCCAAGCCAATCCGGTGTTGTAGAATACTGTGAACAGTACGCCTTTCCAGCCTGCTTCACGGCGTACTGCCGCAATAGTTGCAAAGCATGGAGTCGACAACAAGACAAAGAGCATGAATCCGAATGCCACTAATGGAGTGAAGAGCATCTCGCCTTTCTTCGGACCGTCGGTCCAGACCTGTGTCCTTACCTTATTTACAAGTTTGCCTTCCTCTTCTTCTGATGTCTGGAATAGCACTGCGAGAGTAGAGACAACTACTTCCTTGGCAGCGATACCTGTTGTCAAGCTGACACCCATTCTCCAGTCGAAGCCACAAGGACGTACAAAAGGCTCTATAGCATGACCAAAACGACCGATATATGAATTTTCATTCAAGACAGCGCCCTGTTCATATTGCAGCTGTTCTATGACAGCAGTTTTTTCTTCTTCAGTTATGTCAGTCTGTGCTTCCACGAGTTCTATCTCTTGTGCAATAAGTTCAGCCTTTTCGCATGTCCTTGGAAAATATTCTAAAGCCCAGATGATGATAGAAGCGACCAAGATGACAGTAGCCATCTTCTGTAAATATTGCATACTCTTGTCCCACATGTGGATCAAGGTGTTACGAGTGGTAGGAACACGATAAGGAGGAAGTTCCATCACAAATTGTTCCGACAATCCTTTGAATGATGTCTTGTTAAGCAACATAGCTGTCAAGATAGCGAAGATAACACCTATAGCATAAACGCTCATCAGTATCAAACCTTGATGTTTCTCAAAAAAGGCTGCCACGAAGAGAAGATATACTGGCAGACGAGCGGAACATGACATAAATGGTGTCACCAATATTGTCAGCAATCTATCCTTACGATTTTCCAAAGTACGTGTTGCCATAATAGCTGGCACCGAACAACCGAAACCGATAATGAAAGGAATGAAAGACTTGCCATGAAGTCCTATCTTATGCATGAGACGGTCGACGATGAAAGCAGCACGCGCCATATATCCTGTATCTTCCAATATTGAGATGAAGAAGAATAATATCAAGATGTTAGGCAAGAAGACAAGCACGCCACCAACACCTGCTATGATACCATCGACTATAAGGTCGCGTAAGATGCCGTCATTCATCCATGAGCCTACCAACTCGCCGAACCATGTCACTGCCGACTCAATCCATTCCTGAGGATATGCGCCGATGGTGAATGTAGCCTGGAACATAAGCCACACAAAGAATATCAAGATAGGGAAACCTAACCATTTGTTTGTAAGGAAATCGTCGGCCTTATAAGCATGGTTCTTGATTTTCTTAGCTCCTTTCTGATAAGTCTCTTTCAAGGCTCCTCTAATGAAAGCATAACGCGCATTGGTAATCAATGTCTGCGCATCTTCCTCGTATGCCTTCTCCAAGTCAGTACGTTTCTCGCCAGCCAAAGCAATGATCTCATCGCCATTGGGAAGAGTCTTTATCTCTTCTATTGTAGCTTGAGAATTTTCCAGTACATTGATAGCTATATATCTTGCAGGATAAATATTGATGATATCCTTGTTAAGTTCTATCTTCTTCTTTATCGGGACTATGGCATCTTCAATGTCACGGCCATAGTTGATATGAATGTGTTTGTTAAGATTTTTCTTTTCTTCATAAACATCCACTATCGTCTCAAGCACGTCGGAGATACCTTTTCCCTTGACTGCTGTCGTAGGCACGATAGGAAAACCTAGCATCTTGCCGAGGTTCTTATAGTCAAAGATATCGCCTTTGGATTCCATCTCGTCATACATATTAAGTGCCATGACGATACGTACATTCATGTCGATAAGTTGTGTTGTAAGGAAGAAGTTACGTTCCAGATTAGAAGCATCGACTATGTTAAGCACGATGTCTGGATTGTTTTTGGTGAGATATTCTCTTACATAACGTTCTTCTGGAGAATACTCTGTAATGGAATAAGTTCCAGGCAAGTCAACAAGATTTATGGTATAGCCTTTATGATAAAAAGTGCCAGTCTTTAAGTCGACAGTGACGCCGCCGTAATTACCGACTTTCTCATGAAGACCGGTAGCATGGTTGAAAAACGATGTCTTTCCAGCGTTAGGGTTACCGACCAAAGCCACAGTGATATTGTTTGTCTTTTCCTTGATGACGTCGGATATGACATCGTCGGCCATAGTGCCGTTGAAATCCGAAGTATTAGATGTCACTTCATCCAAGGCAACGACTTCAATCTTATCGGCCTCACTTCTACGTAAAGATATATGCGCTTGAAGTACTTGATATTCCACAGGATCCAAGAGAGGCGCATTCTTGATGACGGTGACAGTCTCGCCTTTCACGAAACCAAGCTCCATCAATCTGTGACGAAGTCCGCCGTGACCATTAACTTTTACGATGACACATTTTGTTCCAGTTGCCATTTCAGCCAAGGTTGTTGACCTTGACTCTGACTGTTGACTATATTTATTTTCCATAAAATCTTAAATAATATTTGCAAAAATACTCAATTCTAAAATAATTTATAATATAAGACGCATCAACAACATATTATTTATTTTTCATTGTGTTGTATGATACGTCTCTACATTTTATAAACCAATCACAAATCTCAATGTTCCGACGAGTGCGTTATCGACTGGGATATCTAATCCAGCAGGATTGATGATATATTGAACGTCTGGTTTTACTACAAAATTATCTGTTATCTGATATTGATAGAAAAGCTCTATCGCTGTCTCAGTTTTTTTATCAGAGAGGAATGCCGAGGTGAAAGCAAGTCCTGCCATATCATTAGCTTCTTCAGAGAACACACCCTCGAGGTTAATACCAGCAGCGAGGTGGAAGTAGTTTTGAGGGGCTAAGTTGCCGAGTTGCTGAGTTTCTGAGATGTTATTAGCGTAGCCGATTTGTACGAAAGGTTTCAAGTTGCGAGTTCCGTTGTTCCACACTTCTTGTTCAGCATTAGCGTAGAATCCATAATTCTTTGCTGCCGTATGATAGAAAGCACCGAATTTGTATGTGCCGTTATCTCTAACATAATGACCTTCGCCAATGAATAATGCGCCTTCGTCTTTACCGATTTTCCAGTTCAAGTTATAAAGATTGTCATCTTCAAAAGATGGAATTTCTCCGTCATATACAGCAGCTTGGACATGCCAGTTGTCGTTAATCTCGTAGTGAAATTCTGCGCCGAGTCCTGTGAGAGGGAATATCGCCACACTCAGATTTGTCGA
>JAZKYG010000042.1:0-8660 GCA_045612025.1 Bacteroidales bacterium | reverse complement strand
AGAAACTACCTCCAAAGCAGAGGCGTTAAATTCGGTGAAAACCTCAACGCTTACACAGCTATCGACGAAACAGTCTATATGGTGACAAACGTACAGACAGACCTCCCAGGTTTAGTTGACACATGTCTCCTCATCCTCCACGACTGGTCAAGCTTCATCGCTCTTGAAGAAGAAGAAATCGACAACGAACGTGGCGTTATCCTCGAAGAAGAACGTACAACAGGCGGAGCTAACAGACGCGTTTGGGAATCATTACTCCCAAGAATGTATCCTAACAGCCCTTATGGAGCTCGTCTTCCAATCGGTACAAAAGAAGTCATCGCTAACTTCTCATACCAAGAACTCCGCGACTACTATGAAAAATGGTATCGTCCAGACCTCCAAGGTTTAATCGTCGTTGGTGACATCGATGTTGACGCTATCGAAGCTCGCATCAAAGAAATGTTCGCTGACATCAAAGCACCTGTAAATCCAGCAGAAAGAACACAATTCATGATTGAAGACAATGCAGAACCTATCGTAGCTGTTGCTTCAGACCCTGAATTAACATCAATGAGCCTGCAAATATTCTACAAACACGACGCAACTCCAAACGAATATAAAAACAGCCCAGACTACTGGATGTCACAATACGTTCTCTCTTTGATTTCTCAAATGCAAATCAACAGATTACAAGAACTCACACAAAAACCTAACCCTCCATTCGTTGGCGGATACAGTTACTTCGGAGATTACTATATGGCTCCAACAAAAGCTGCATGGACAAGCTATGCTGTGCCAAAAGACGTTGCTAGCATCGAAGAAGCTGTCACAGCTTTAGTTACAGAAAACAACCGTATGAAACAATTCGGCTTCACAGCATCAGAATACGAAAGAGCTAAGGCTGACTTCATGAAGAGAGTTGAAAGCGCATACAACGAAAGAAACAATACAGAAAACGAAAAATACTTTGACGCTTGCCTAGATCACTTCTTACACAATGAACCTTTAATGGACATTGAAACAGAATATCAATTATACCAACAAGTTATCCCTAACCTTCCATTAGAAGCTATCAATCAATTTGCAGCACAACTCATCAGAGAAGACAACCTCGTTATCACATTGACAGCTCCTCAAAAAGAAGGCGAAACACTTCCAACAGAAGAAGAACTCTTAGCTATGTACAACAAAGCTAACGCTATGGAAGTTGAAGCTTACGTTGAAGAAGTATTCGACGGTCCTATCGTTGCAAATCTTCCAAAAGCTGGTAAAGTAAAGAAAGAATCATTCAACGAAACTCTCGGAACAACAGAATGGATTCTCAGCAACGGCATGAAAGTTATCTTCAAACAAACAACTTTCAAAGATGACGAAATCAGAATGAGCGCTTACAGCGAAGGCGGTTTATCAGCACTTCCACAAGATGACCCATACACACTCCAAAACTTAAATGACATCATCACTTTAGGCGGCGTTGGCGAATTCAGCGCAATCGACCTTCCAAAAGTACTCGCTGGCAAGAAAGCAAGCGTTGCTCCTGGCATCTATACATACTCAGAAGGCATGAACGGCTACTGCTCACCTAAAGACTTGGAAACAATGTTGCAACTCACATACTTATACTTCACAGCACCTCGTGCTGACGAAGAAGCATTCCAATCAACAATGCAACGTACAAAAGCTATGGTAAAGAACATGGAATTGAATCCTATGATCACTTTATCAGACTCTTTGACAAAAGTATTATACAACAACCACCCATTACGTTTAAGAATGAGTGTTGAAGACTACGACAAAGTCGACTACGCTAAGGCAATGGAAATGTACCAAGACCGTTTCGCAGATCCTAACAACTTCGTATTCACATTCGTTGGCAACATCGATGTTGAAACATTCAAGCCACTCGTAGAACAATACTTAGCTTCTTTGAAGAAAAACAAACGTAAAGAAAACTGGAGCGATGTTGGTCTCGGCGTAGCTGAAGAAGCTTACACCACACACTACAGAAAAGAAATGCAAGATCCTAAGACTTCTGTCTATATGATTTACACAGGCGATATGGAATACAACCTCTATAACAACATTTATATGGGTGTTCTTTCAGACATTCTCGATATCGTTTACACAAAATCAATCCGTGAAGAACAAGGCGGAACATACGGCGTCGGCGTTATGGGTCAAGTAAACAACAGACCATCTGACGAATTCATGTTCTACATCGTATTCGACACAAACGACGAAGTTTACGCAACATTGATGGACATCGCTAAAGCTGGTCTCAAAGACATAGCAGAAAACGGTCCAAGCCAAGAAAACCTTTCTAAAGTCGTTGAAAACAAACTCAAGAAAAGAGTTGAACAACTCCAAGAAAACAGCTTCTGGACAAGCGCAATCAGCTCATTAGAAAGAGACGGCATCGACTACGTAACTGAATACGAAAATATCGTTAAAAACATCACTGTTGAATCTGTTGCTGATTTCGCAAAACAAATCGCTAACGGCAATTTGAAAGAAATCGTTCAACTTCCAGTGAAATAATTCCTGAACATTGAACTCCGAACTCCGAACTTTGAACCGTTGGAGTTCTGAGTTTTATATTTGAATCAATAATTTTAAAACAAATATTTTATGACAGAAAAACTTCAAACATTACGCGACTCTGCAGCAATGAGATGGATTGCTTTGTTGCTTTTGGCTTTTGCGATGTTCTGCTCATACGTGTTTATGGACATCCTCTCTCCTATCAAGGACCTCATGCAGTCAACAAGAGGTTGGGATTCTTCAGCATTCGGAACAATGCAAGGTGCTGAAACATTCTTGAACGTATTCGTATTCTTCCTCATCTTCGCAGGTATCATCCTCGACAAGATGGGCGTACGTTTCACAGCATTATTATCAGGCGCTGTTATGCTCGTCGGTGCTATCATCAAATGGTACGCTGTTGCTGACGGTTTCAAAGGCAGCGGTTTGGAAACATGGTTCACAAACAACCTCAACTACATCCCTGTTTTCGATGAATTAGGCCTTTCTCCATTCTACAGAGGCATGCCTGCTTCAGCAAAAGTTGCAGCTGTTGGCTTCATGATCTTCGGTTGCGGTGTTGAAATGGCTGGTATCACAGTTTCTCGCGGTATCGTTAAATGGTTCAAAGGCCGTGAAATGGCTTTGGCAATGGGTTCAGAAATGGCATTGGCACGTCTCGGCGTAGCTACATGTATGATCTTCTCACCTATGTTCGCTAACTTAGGCGGCAAAGTAGACGTTTCTCGCGCTGTTGCTTTCGGCGTTGTATTGTTGATGATCGCTCTTATCATGTTCGTTGTTTACTTCTTCATGGATAAGAAATTAGACTCACAAACAGGAGAAGCAGAAGAAAAAGACGATCCATTCAAAATCAGCGATATCGGCAAGATCTTATCAAGCTGGGGGTTCTGGCTTGTTGCTCTTCTCTGCGTTCTTTACTACTCAGCTATTTTCCCATTCCAAAAATATGCTGTTAACATGTTACAATGTAACCTCACATTCACAGAACCTTCAGGTTTCTGGGCTTCTGAAGCTGTTACAATCATCCAATACGTAATCATGTTAGCTGTTGCTGCTTGTTCATTCGCAAGCAACTTCTCAAAGAACAAAGGTTTGAAATTCGGTTTGATGACCGCAGCTATCGTTTGCTTGGTAGTTTATTGCTACATGGGTTACATGCGCGGTTCTGCAGCATCTGTATTCGCTGTATTCCCATTATTAGCTGTTGCTATCACTCCTATCCTCGGCAACTACGTCGACCATAAAGGTAAGGCTGCTTCAATGTTGATGATCGGTTCATTGTTACTCATCGTCTGCCACCTCACATTCGCTTTCATTTTACCTATGTTCAAAGGTCAAGCAGTTGGAGGCATCATCGTTGCTTACGTAACAATCTTGGTATTAGGCGCATCATTCTCATTAGTTCCTGCAGCATTATGGCCAAGCGTTCCAAAATTAGTTGACGCTAAGGTTATCGGTTCTGCATACGCTTTGATATTCTGGATCCAAAACATCGGTTTATGGTTATTCCCATTATTGATCGGTAAGATCTTAGACAAGACAAATCCAGGCGTTACAGACCCAGTCGCTCTCAACTACACATGGGCATTGGTTATGTTAGCATGCTTAGGTATTGCTGCTCTCATCATCGGTATCGTCTTGAAGAGAGTTGACAAGAAAAAAGGCTTAGGTTTGGAATTACCAAATATCACAGAATAATTTTAGAATTCTAGAACTTTAGAACTCTAAAACAGAAAAGCGAGTAGAATTTATTTCTGCTCGCTTTTTATTTATTAACTATTAACTCAAAAACTTTAGTCTTTCTTTGGGCGTTCCGGCTATCGCCGTCGGGCTTTCCGCTATATCTTTTTCCGCTACGCTCCAAAAGGATGCCGCTCCAATCCCTAACGCGACGCGATAAATTGAAAATTGAAAACTGAGAATTGAAAGCTGAAATTAATTTTCAATTTTCCATTTTCAATTCAAAGACCACTTAGTTTAGGCTCAGCATGAACAAAGTCTGTTGACTGTTGTCCATTGATAGTTGTCCTAAAAAAAATGCGGCAACACCATACAAAAAAAAGACGCCTCAAAATTGAGACGTCTTTTGTGGAAACTGCTGGGGTCGAACCAGCGACCCCCTGCTTGTAAGGCAGGTGCTCTAAACCAACTGAGCTAAGCTTCCATTCTGTGTAAGAACCTTTCGTTTACGTGTGCAAAGATAGGAACTTTTCAATTACGCGCAACACTTTTCTAAAAATATTTTTATTTTTCTTTAATTTTACTTATATCAACAAGTTACAGATACATTTTTATATAAAAACATCCTTTTCCACTATATTTTTAGTCAAAAACTGAAGATTTTAACAGCAAAAATATCACACTTTAGCAAAAGCTACGCTTTTTTCAATTCATAATTCATAATGCATAATGCATAATTATTTCATTATTCATTATGAATTATTCATTCCTAACTCCTAACTCTAACAATTCTCGCCAGATAATCGTAATGCTCGCCTCTTCTTACGATTTCCATTTTAAATCCGTGGAGTTCGGCATAATTTCTCAATGTATTCGCATCTATATATAACCAAGGGAATGGCTCGCCACAGATATCATCATAGCACATAGTATATTCAAGCTCGCCATAATATTTACCATCGCATGGCAATTCTATTATTCCGTCTTCATCTTCGTAGAGATAACAGAGATCAGACGAGTCGCATAGAAGCTGCCCGTCTTCCGCCAACACCTTATCTATATGTTTAAAGAAATCTGAAAGCTTATCAATAGTGCCGACTATTCCTATTCCGTTCATCAGCATCAATATTGTATCATACTTCTCTTCCAAGGTAAAAAAGTCCTGTTCTTTCACATTGATGACGCCTCTTCCCCTCATCGTCTCTACAGAATAAGGAGAAATGTCTATAGCCGTAACATCAAAGCCTTTCTCCTGAAGCCAAAGCGAATGACAGCCAGAGCCTGCACCCACGTCAAGTATCTTGCCCTTCGCCATCTTCAAAGCCTTCTGCTCTATCTTTGGCATATATCTGAAAGCACGGAATAATGTTGTCACAGGAATCTCATCTTCTTCAAACATTGGAGACAAAACTCTCAGTTTGCCATCACGGCGACCTTTATAAAAATCGGCAATCGCCTTGCCCATTGCGTCGTTTTCTCTTTTCATATCTTTATAAGTCAATGGACAACAGTCAACAGACAACAGACCTTGGATATATTATTTCTTTTGTCTTTAGCCTTTAATCTTTTGTCCCTAATTCTTAATTCAAAATTATAAATATTTTCCATATTTTTCTTCACAAAAACATAAAAAAAACGTTATCTTTGATGAATTGATTTTAAAACTGATTAGATATGATAGACGAATCAAAAATTAGAGAAGCTTTTGAAGAAAAAAACTGGACAGAAATCAAGTCGCAAGACTCTTGGTCTGTTTTCAAGATAATGTCTGAATTTGTTACAGGTTACGAGACTCTTTCAAAGATTGGACCTTGTGTCGCTATATTCGGTTCTGCACGCACGAAACCAGACAATAAATATTACAAGATGGCTGAGGAGGCCGCATACCTTTTGGTAAAGAAAGGCTTCGGCATCATCACCGGTGGCGGTCCTGGCATCATGGAAGCCGGCAATAAAGGAGCGCACTTCGGTGGCGGCAAGAGCGTAG
Source organism: Bacteroidales bacterium (assembly GCA_045612025.1). Classification (GTDB taxonomy): domain Bacteria; phylum Bacteroidota; class Bacteroidia; order Bacteroidales; family F082; genus Limimorpha. Next base: position 2,467 of record JAZKYG010000042.1, on the reverse strand, counting down.
GTCTCAACATCGTGCTTCCTCATGAGCAACGTCCTAACGACTTCATCGACCAAGACAAGAACATCAACTTCGATTACTTCTACGTAAGAAAGACCATGTTCATGCGTTACGCACAAGGTTACATCGCATTCCCTGGCGGTTTCGGAACACTTGACGAATTATCGGAAGCAATCACATTGATTCAGACCAACAAACTCATCTCCTTCCCTATCATCATGGTCGGAAAAGAATTCTGGGAACCACTCAACGACTGGTTTTTGAACTCTTTACTTAAAGAAGGTATGATAAGCGAAAGCGACTTCAAGATATTCCACATCGTCGACACCGTTGAAGAAGCAGTCAACATCATCGAAGAATTCTACCACAAATACGCACTTAAACCTAATTTTTAAACCTCAAAAACTCAAAACTTCAGAATCTCAGAATTTGTATTTGAGGTTCTGAGATTTTGAATTTTTAACAAAATGATCGAAATACCTATTAATATAATAAGTATAGAGGGCGATGGTTTTCATCTCATCGCTGAAGGCTGCATCAACAATAAGGTTGCGCGTTTTGTCGTTGACACTGGTGCGTCGAGGACAGTCTTCGACAAAGGCAGGATATTAGAGTATATCAACGAGCCTGAGTTTGCCGAAAAAGAAGGCATCTCTGCCGGCATCGGAGGAACCGACATCTCCAGTTTTATCTTCAACATTGAAGAATTAAGTTTCGGCGATTTGAAGATAAGAGACTATCAGGCCGTCGCGATGGATTTATCCAACATCAACAGTTCATACGAGATGATAAAGCTACCACCTATCGATGGTGTTCTTGGTGGTGACCTATTAAACAAACATAAGGCAGTAATAAGTTATAGATTAAAGAAAATACGTCTCTTTCCAAAGAAATGATTATGGCAAAGATTTTAATCATAGATGACGAGCCTGCAATCCGTCGTATCTTACGCGAGATTTTAGAGCACGAGAAATATAATGTTGACGACGCCGCTTCGGCTGTCGACGCTCTTCCTTTAGTCAAGGAAAATGAATACGATGCCATTTTATGCGACATCAAGATGCCTCAGATGGACGGCATCGAGTTTCTTGAAGAAGCGCGACATTTCAGCGACGCTCCTATCATCATGATTTCTGGCCACGGCACTATAGACACTGCCGTGGAAGCAATAAAAAAAGGCGCATTCGATTACATCTCAAAGCCGCCAGAGCTAAACCGACTGCTCATCACATTGCGTAATGCATTGGACAAATCCAAACTGATGACAGAGACCAAAGCTCTCAAGAAGGTTGTAAACCGCAAATATCAGATGATAGGCAGTTCTAAGCCAATGATGGAGATTCACGATATGATTGAGAAGGTGGCTCCTACCAATGCACGTGTGCTCATCGAAGGAGAAAACGGCACTGGCAAGGAACTCGTAGCGCGTCAACTGCACGAGTTAAGCAACCGCTCCTACGCTCCTTTCATTGAAGTCAACTGTGCGGCGATACCTTCAGAACTAATCGAGAGTCAGCTCTTCGGTCATGAGAAAGGCTCTTTCACATCTGCCATAAAGATGAAGAAAGGCGACTTCGAACTCGCCAACAACGGCACATTATTCCTGGATGAAATCGGAGATATGAGTCTTTCCGCACAGGCCAAAGTTCTGAGAGCCTTACAAGAAAACAAGATAACACGTGTCGGTGGCGAGAGTGAAATCAATGTCAACGTGAGAGTCATTGCGGCGACGAACAAGAATCTCAAGGAAGAGATACAGAAAGGCAACTTCAGAGAAGACTTATATCATCGTTTAAGTGTCATCATAATCAACGTTCCGCCATTACGTGAAAGACTCGATGACATACCAGAACTTATTGAATATTTCGTACAGAACATTTCCAGCGAGATGGGCAAAGCCGTTCCGAGATTCACTCAAGATGCGATAGAAGAGCTGCAAAAATATCGTTGGACAGGAAACATCCGCGAGCTTCATAATGTCATAGAGAGATTAGTGATATTGTGCGGAAATGAAATCAACGGAGATGACGTGAGGAAATACGCGAAACCTTTGGTGAGTTAAGAGTTGGGAATTAGGAATTTATGGCACGACTGCAAAGTATAGCGTATAACATTGACACAGCTTATTTTGCAGTCTTATTTACATTATATAAAGATAGCTATAAGAATCAAAACCATTAAAGCTAATATAATGATATAAGGGATTGGGGCGTATGTGGATTTCAACTTAGTAACTACTTCTTGTTTATCTGATTTAGTGTTAGTTTTTACGAAAATTGCGAAATCCTACATAGAAGACTACATGGAGGTCGTAATTAAGCCAACTAAGTGCGAGTACAAAGGTATATGAAACTTTTGAGGGCAAAGCACTGAAATCAAGCATCTTCTAAAGATGCATTGTGAATAAACTAAAGTGGCGTATGAAGGAACTACATAGTTTCCTACATACGCCACTTATAACTAAGCCTAT
>JAZKYG010000041.1:0-7486 GCA_045612025.1 Bacteroidales bacterium | reverse complement strand
TATCAGGACAATCACATCACTTGGTCTTTATGCCGTGACGGCGATAACATCTATCGACTCAAACGACCTGCCTTCTGAATTGATAATCTCGCAAGTCAGGAACATCGTCAGCGCCATGCATCCTAAAGTCGTTAAAATCGGTCTTGTCCGTGATGCCGCCACAATAAAAACCATTAGAAATGAAGTCATTGGAGCACATCGCATCGTCGTTGCTCCTGGAATATTCTCATCAGACGGAACACAGCTAATGCCGGAAGACGCCATCGAAGCAACGAAACGACATCTCATTCCGATAGCGTCAATTTTAATCTTACGCAGCAAGGAAGCCGAGAAACTGCTAGGCAAAAAGATAAGCACCGACGACGATATGATTGATGTCGCTCGCACCTTTATAAATATGGGCGCGGAGTCAGTATTGCTAAGGACATCGAAACACAGCGACGGACTGCTCACCACCTTGCTTTACGAAAACGGCAAGGCGCATTTCTTCACCTCGCACAACACCGAAGGCTGGCAGAAACATGGTGTCGGCGGCGCGCTCACATCGGCTGTCGCTTCTCGCCTAGCCTATGGCGACAACATCGAAGATGCGATAAAAAACGCCCACGACTATATGCACAAACAAGTCGTCTACGCCGTTTCAAACAAAGAGATAGAATCTCGTAAGACAGTCATCTACAACCAATTCATCTCATTATTAGCGAGATATTACAACACATCGCACAACGTCTCTTTCTACGCCGACAAGCTCTGCGTAAGCACACGTTATCTCTCACAGATAACCAATATATTTTTAAGCTGCAGTCCGAAAGACGTCATCGACGATTATATCCTAAAAGAAGCCAAAGTATACATCGAAACGACCAACCTTTCCATACAAGAAATCGCATACAAACTCGGATTCTCCTCACAGACAATGTTTTCCATATTCTTCAGGAGAAAAGAAAAATGCACTCCAACGGAATATAGGAACGGACTTTAAACTAAGGCTTTTAGCCATTGAACCAAGAACTTTAACTCCAAAACCTTAGTCATTAGCCTTTATACTTTTGTCTATTTCTTTTGGGCGTTCGGCTATCGCCGCCGGGCTTTCCGCTATATCTTTGCTCGTTACCTCGCAAAGGATGCCGCTCCAATCCCTAACGCATTGAGCGATGGAAATGGCGTTTTTTTTACACATCGAATCATCTCAAATCCATAAGGCGATGCCTTATGCTATATATGTTTCGCCCTTTCAGGGCTCTTAGCTCTTAGTTCTTAGTTCTTAGTTCAACAGCCTTAGTTTTTTATTTTCAGAACTAACTTTTATAAAATCGGAACAAAGCAAAACATTTCTTACTTTAAATTCATTCTTTTGCAGCGTAATTTAAAATCTGTTAAAAAATGAAAGAAAGAATAGAAAAGAATCTTGCTGAATTATTAAAAGGTGGTGTTATAATGGATGTTACAAATCCAGAACAAGCTCGTATCGCTGAAGCTGCTGGCGCAATGGCAGTTATGGCTCTTGAAAGAGTTCCTGCTGACATCAGAGCTGCAGGCGGCGTGTCACGCATGAGCGACCCTAAGATGATTAAAGAAATACAAAAAGCCGTATCAATTCCAGTCATGGCAAAATGCCGTATCGGTCATTTCGTTGAAGCACAAATCCTTGAAGCAATCGGCATCGACTATATTGACGAAAGTGAAGTCCTCTCTCCTGCCGACGACGTATTCCATGTCAACAAGAGACAATTCAACGCTCCGTTTGTATGCGGCGCTCGTGACTTAGGCGAGGCTTTACGTCGCATCAGCGAAGGCGCTATGATGATTAGAACAAAAGGCGAAGCTGGCACTGGCGACATCGTCCAAGCTGTACGTCACATGAGAATGATGCAGTCAGAAATCAGAAGAGTCGTTTCTCTCAATGTCGATGAGTTATATGAAGTTGCAAAAGAATTGAGAGTTCCATTTGAATTGATACAATACGTTCACGACAACGGAAAATTGCCTGTTCCTAATTTCGCTGCTGGCGGCGTAGCGACACCTGCTGACGCAGCATTGATGATGCAACTCGGAGCTGAAGGCGTATTCGTTGGAAGCGGCATCTTCAAGAGCGGCGACCCAATGAAGAGAGCTACAGCTATCGTAAAAGCCGTTGCAAACTATAATAACCCAGAAGTTTTGGCTGAGTTAAGTGAAGACCTCGGCGAAGCAATGGTCGGCATCAATGAAAGCGAAATCAAGATATTGATGGCTGAACGTGGAAAATAATTGACAATTTACAACCAACAACTTACAATTAGCTATAAATAAACTGCGAGAGAATTTCTCGCAGTTTTTTTTGTTATTTGCTGGTAGCTTCAAATTGGATGCTTCCGCTCACGTTATAGTTTTCAGTATCCAATCCTGAAATGTTTACTCCACATGTTCCTGTTGTAAAAGTGGATTTCCAATTCAATATCCTTGAATTATAAATCGACACTGTAGGATTCTTCAGATCTATATCACAGTATATAATTCCATATTCTGGTGAATAAAACACACCGTCATAATGATTATTCTGCAACTTAAGACCTAAACCGTCGCAATATCCTTCAAAAAACATTTCGCCGATTTCACCATTAACGCCATTTATCTGCATTGTGACATTACCTTCATCATCTTTTGCAGCAACAACAGCTGTTGTCTCAATAGCTTCTATCGCTATTGGCAAAGTGCTATTTCCGTACTTAACACTGATACTTGGTGTTATCTTAATATTATACTCACCAACAACCTTTTCTACATAATCGGTATTATCAGGACCACATGACGACAATGCGACGAGACAAAATGCCATCAAACAATAAATTACCTTTTTAGCTTTCATAATATCTTTCTTTAATAATAGAGCACATTACAATGTCTCTATAACGATTTAACTTTTACTATATTATAACTTACACATTATTTTACAACGACTCTAGCCACTTTCTTAGCATGATTTTCATCTACACCTTCTATGAGATAAATACCACTTTCGTAGTCAGCGACATCAACTGTCATCATATCATTATCAACACATAATGAAGATAAAAGTTGTCCTTGTATGTTATAAATGTTAATTATTTTTAAACCTTCAGTTTCAATATTAAGACTGCCGTCTGTCGGATTTGGATAAACCTCCAATGAAGGAACAGCATTATGGTCCATAAGTTCGCTGATGCTTTCATACTTATCCTCACCTTTTGTCAACCATTCAAGGCTGAAGTTATAGAACACTGTGCTATAGTTGTCTTTTCCTGTGTAATAATCCTCTTCAACATAGAAACCGATTGTATTGTCAGGCAATATGCACAATGAAGAATAAGCCGAGCTGTAAGGAACAATGCAACGTGATGTTGGCCAAGTCTCGCCCTCGTCATAGCTAACGAACACTGTGACATTTTTTCTTTCAGTGCCAACAGGTACTGAGTGAAGAAGTCTGTTCTTGTCACCGCCATTATCTACAGAAGAAAAACGTATCATATCGCCATTACATGCTGGAGCAGTCATGTCGTACCATGTCAAAGGACTTGGACGCCATGTCTCGCCACCGTCGCTAGATATATTATACCATCTGTTGCCGCCATGTCTGATGCTCATCAAGATACGGCCGTCAACGAGTTCTGTGACCTTAGCCTCATCGCCACCGATAGTAGCACGACCAGACACTTTCCATGTCTCGCCATTGTCATCAGAATAGACTGCATAATTATATAATGTGTTATTATTACCGCTTTCTCTAATAGCTGCCACGAATATAATTCTGCCTGTTGATGTCAACAAACCGTTTCCTGAACCGAAGAACGAAGCGTACCAGTTCTTGCGAGTTGAATCTTCACAGTCCTTGCCATAGATAAAATGTGTAATCACCTCAGGTTCTGTCCAGGTCTGTCCGTTGTCATTACTTCTCACCATATAAGAATTCTGAGGTTCTGATGGTGTTGAAGTCCACAATCCCTGACCGCCTACAAATACTGCCAACAAACCGTTTTCATCATTAGAATGAACGAGAGCAGCATCGCCATAGCCTTTGAATCTTCCTGTGCCTTGAGCGATTGTAATCGGCTCGCTCCATGTATGACCGCCGTCTGTACTTCTATTGCAGATGATGTCAATATCTTCTGGAAGGTCGGTGTTGTTATATTTACGTTTGTCTGTGAATGCTACGATAGAACCGTCTTTTGCTGTGATGACTGCAGGGATACGATAATTTGAAGAATTGTAGTCACCTGGGCGAAGCAATGTAGTACGAGCCAAGATAATCTCACGGCTACCTGCTGGCGAAGGTGATTTAACATCACATGTTGCAGTTTCTGCCACTATTGACAACAAAGACATATCAATGAAGTTACCTTCCACTGCGTCTGCAGCGACATTGACTGTCAACCATAAATAGTTAATGCCTTTTAATAAATAACCATTGAGTTCACATTCAAAATCGCCTTCTGATGGTGAGCAGCTGCCAAGCAATGTTGCAGTCTCCAAGAATCTACCGTTAGTATAGTCTTTAAGACCTGTGGTATAAACTCTGACTTCATCTACATCAGATATGCTTGTTGTTCCATCTAAATTAATTTTAACTGATTGCAAAGCAACAGAATCAGCGCCTTTATACTGAACAGAAGCCTTTAAAATCAACTCATTGACATTGGCACGTGCGGTAAGGCACTTCTCTTGTTTTAGTATCACATTGATTTCATTTTGTGAAAATGCCGCCAAAGAAGCAAATGCCAATAAAACAAATGTCAAAATCTTTTTCATAGTATTTTTCTATTATTATTTCTTTATTATAAATGCCAATAAAGCCTCACAGCCTTCGCTAACGTCATCCCATGTAGCCTGGAAATCGCCAGTGTACCATGGATCTGCCACATCAGCAGGACGAGAAGTGTAATCCATCAGAAGAGAGATTTTACCTTGAGGGTCATTACTTAACATATTTTTAAGATTACGAATATTGCTTTGATCCATCGCGACTATATAGTCGTAATAATCGTAATCCTTCTTTGTTATCTGACGTGCTGTCTTGCCCTTACAATCGATTCCATGCTCAGCGAGTTTCTGGCGTGCTGGCGGATAAACAGGGTTACCTATTTCATATGTCGATGTAGCAGCCGAAGCAATCTCAAATTCGTGCGACAGACCAGCTTTCTCCACTATGTCTTTCATCACGAATTCAGCCATAGGACTTCTACAGATATTGCCGAGGCATACGAAGATTATCTTTTTCATAATTATATATTATTGATTACAAACACATTTCATATATCTTAACAATATCTTCTTTTGTCAAAGGCTTAAAACCTTTCAAGACAGCACCGCCGCAAGCTTTCTCTGCCATATCCTCGAAATGTTCTCTTCCGATGCCGAGTTCGCTCAATGTGCTCTTGAGACCTAATGTCTTAAAGAAGAAGTCGTATAATCTTTGGATACCTTCTTTCGCTATCGCCATATCATCTTGATTAGCATCGACGCCGAAGACATTGACAGCGAACTGTACATATCTAGAGACGTTAGTCTCATCCAAGCAATATTCCATCCAGCGAGGTGTGAGGATTGCGAGACCAAGACCGTGAGTGATGTCGTAATAAGCAGAAAGCTGATGTTCCATTGGATGACAGCTCCAAGCCTTTGCTCTTCCGCCATTGATAAAACCGTTGATAGCCCATGAAGAAGTCCACATCAGGTTAGCGCGAGCTTCATAATCATCAGGAGTTTCCATTGCCACTGGAGCGAATTTCACTACAGTCTTAAGCATACCTTCCATGAAAGCGTCAAGCATGAAAAGGTCTTTGTTCATATTGAAATAAACCTCCATGATATGCGACATGATATCAACAGAACCGCATGCAGTCTGATATTGACTTACGGAATATGTCAATGTTGGGTCAAGGAAAGAAACTTTTGGAAGGAGGTTTGGATCGAGGCGTCCGATTTTATCGTCGGTCTCTGGATTGCTGATAACAGCTGCAGTGTCCATCTCTGAGCCTGTAGCTGAGAGAGTCAATATCGTGACGATAGGCAGCGCTTTGTTTATAGGAGCCTTTTTCTCGTTCATGAAATCCCATGAGTCGTGACCTACGCAAGCTGCACCCGCCATGATTTTAGTAGCGTCGATAGTAGACCCGCCGCCGACAGCAAGCAAGACGTCGATGTTGTTTTCCTTGCAGATTTGTGCGCCTTTTCTAACTGAGTCGATACGAGGATTTGGCTCGATGCCTGAGAGTTCAAAGACTTCAAGACCAGCTTTTTTCACCTCTTCCATAATTCTGTCATAAAGCCCGTTTTTCTTAATAGAACCGCCGCCGTATGTCATAAGGACACGTGTTCCGAACTTGCTTAACTCTTCACCCAAGTGAGACAACTGATTCTCACCGAAATATACTTTTACCGGTATGTTATAAACGAAATTATTCATGATATTAGATTTTGTACAAATATAATAAAAGGCTAAAGACAAATGGCTAAAGACAAAAGTTTTTTAAAGTATTTTTTATCACCCACAAAAAGCACTTGCAATACGAGTGATATGTGAAAATCATTTATCCCCGTGATACACGGAAATCTTTCCATAAAACTCTGCTTTCACCTCTACTTTCATCGGATATGCTCGCGATGATGACGGCATTCGCCAGAAGTTAATGGTTCTATCTTTATAAATTATCACCGTCTTCTCTCCCACTTTCGGTTCTTCACATTGGAAAATATCAATGATAATATCTGTCGCCTTCTGCCCTGTCGTCACGATGTTTTCACATTCAGGCAAGGATTCCAACAACGCTTTGACGTCAGTCTGTGTCACAACTTCAAGGAATTTGTCAGAAGCATTGTCTTTCAACCGAATGACTTCCGAAGCGGTGTCAAATAAAGCGAATCCTTTATCTTTACAGAAATCAACGATTTTGTCTTTATCGAAGCGTTTCTCTCCTTTTATCTCAAAATGATGTTTGTCATTATAAAATATGAGTCCCCAAATCCTCCACATATCGTTTATCCAGTTAGGATAAAAGAACTCCATCGACCATTTCTCTTTCTTCGGAGGGAAACTGCCTAGCATAAGAATCTTGGCGTTCTCCGGAAGAAACGACTGCAAAGGATGAGATTCGATTGTATTGTTGTTCATACTACTTCACACTTAAAAACTCCTGTCCTATTTTATGCAAACCATTGATAATAATCTCTCTTTTATCTTTACGAGGATTTCTATAACCACTAAGATAATGTCCCAACTGACGCTGATTAATACCCGTAATTCTACTTAAAGCAGCTCTTGTCAATATCTTATCATAATGATGAAGCAATGCGGAAACTGACAATTCAAATTCCAATTCATATTCTTCTTTAAGACAGTCTGGCAGTTCGTCATATTCAGAACCTTCAACATGAAATTCCAATGCTGATATATATGCTTCTTTTACACCTTCTATCGTTGTATGTGTAGCCACACATCCCGGAATCAAATCAGAACATGCTCCATAATTAT
>JAZKYG010000040.1:0-2889 GCA_045612025.1 Bacteroidales bacterium | reverse complement strand
GTTATAAAGATTGTCATCTTCAAAAGATGGAATTTCTCCGTCATATACAGCAGCTTGGACATGCCAGTTGTCGTTAATCTCGTAGTGAAATTCTGCGCCGAGTCCTGTGAGAGGGAATATCGCCACACTCAGATTTGTCGAGAAAATAGGATGAATGCCGAAAGAGCTGTTGATATATTCGCCAGCCGCGTCGATGGATGCGAAGTTCTCGTTCATATCCTGAAGTCCGACTTTAATGCTAAACTTACCGAAAGATTGTTGCAAAGAGAAATATTCCATGAAAGCGTGGTTTCCTGCTTCGATATTATTAGCGACTTGGAAGTCACCGATGAACATCTCTGTTGGCACGATGCCATGTGTAGTTCCGCCACCTATATATAAAGACGCGCCCTTCCATAAATCGGCGCCCATTCCAATCTTAGCATAGCCGAGATAGCCGCCGCCGTTCTGCAAGCCGCCTACATTATACAAGAAGTCACCTGTATATTCAGCTTCGAAGTTTAATCTCTCTTGTGAATAAGCTCTGTTTATTCCTAAAAATAATACAGCAAATAATAATAGTGATAATGTTTTTTTCATAAAATATAGTGTTAAAATTTATGATGCAAAAATATCAACTGTTAATGAAATGCTAATTCCCACTTTTTTGGTAAAAACAAAAAAAATACTAACTAATAATGGTTAAAAAATATTTGCATTTTGTAAGATTGTATTTGTATAAATACTAAATTTGACCAATCATTTTAACATATTATCTATGAAAACATTTTTACGTTTGGTGTTAACTTATACACTGCTAATAAATTGCTGCATCATGTATGCGCAATCAAGACCTGAAGTAACTGTCGTTAATGAAGAAGGTTATGAAGTAATAAAAATAGCTAATGAATATCTCTGTCCTTACGACATCTCCGACAACAAGAAACATGTCGTAATCCAAGCATGGAGTGAAGGTTTAAGTTATTACTGGTCAGAGGAGACTGGTATCATTACTTTCAATGGTTCTGCTTTTGCCGTAAACGACGATGGTGTTGTTGCTGGTTTTTTCACAGATGAATCATTCTACAACGTGGCTGGTTTATGGTATCCTGAAACACAAAAATGGGAATTCTTGGGCATGAATCCCGACATGCCTGAATTTGCCGATGTCGACTACAATAGTGCATGGTGCATGTCTAACAACGGCAAGAAAGTAGGCGTGATGCAGTACGATGCGGTATGGAACACATATACATATTTATGGTCTGAAGAAGAAGGTTACGTCAAATTATCAAACGGACAGTCAACAAACACAAGACCTCAAGCCATGAACAATGACGGAAGTGTCGTTGCTGGTTTCTATGTAGACGACATGGGTTTCAGAGCTCCTTGCTATTGGCTCGAAGGAGAATTATTCCCAATATCAAGTTATTTAGGTGAAGCACGTGGCGTATCGCCTAACGGCAGATATGTATGCGGCAACTTGAAAAACGGTCAAGGCAATGCCTTCATTTATGACATTACAAATGATGAACTTATATTGATAAACAACACTCTCGCCAACTATTCCGGTTCAATGACAGCATTATGTGTAACCGACGACGGTAATGCATTTGGTTATATCAGTGTAGACAATACAGTGGACTACGCATTGAGAAGAGGTTTCGCTTACATTGACGGAGAAGTAATGTTATTTGAAGACTATCTTATGATAAACGGCGTAACCGAAGCAGACAGCTGGCAGGTTTATACAGTCAACAGCGTCACACCAGACGGCAAGACTTTCATTGGCGCTACCAAGACAAAAGGCCAGAATAACACCTTCGCCGTGACTATCGCTGAAGCAGCCTGCGACGCTCCAGACAACCTCACATATAAAATTGACGAAAACAACTACAACAGCATCATTCTCAGTTGGGACGCTCCAGAAAACCCTGTTGATGTGACATACGAAATATACACAAGCTACACAGGAATAGACCCTATATACCAAGGTATCACCGAGACATCATTCACAATCGACAATATGGAAGCCGGTTATTACAGATATTTAGTGAAAGCCAACTGGGGCAACGAATGTCTGTCAAACCCTTCAAATGCCGTTGACCCTGTCATCTATCCTTGTCCTCAAAACGGCATGTGCGAAATCACATTCAAGATGCTTGACGGTTACGGCGACGGATGGAATGGAGCTTATATCGACATCGTCGGAAACAGCAGTGACTTCTCATATTCCGTAGGATTAGAAAAAGAAGGTCTAGACACTGTAACAAAGAACATCTCATTATGTCCAGACGACTACACATTCCTATGGCATATAGGAGATTTCGATGAAGAGATCAGTTTCTCTATCCTCTTCGACGGCGCCGAAATCTATAGAGCCGACACCGGAGATATTGATTATATGTTCCCTGTAAGTTTCTTTGAATATAAGATCAACTGCGCAGCAAGCATCGACGAAACAGAACAGGATTCACCATTAAACATCTACCCTAGTCCTGTCAGCGACAAGCTTTATATCGAATCTGAAATGAATATTGAAGAGGTAGTAATTTATGATGTTTATGGAAGACTCCAAGCCACCAAGACTCCAAGTCACCAAGATGATGCAACAGTTGATGTTTCATGTTTAAACAGCGGCGTTTATTTAATTAAGATAAACACCGAAAATGGAATTATAACGAAACGATTTATTAAAGAATAAAAAAACTCAGAACTTCAGAGTCTCAGAATCTCAAAATTTTCTGAGTTTCTGAAGTTTTGAATTTCTGAGTTTCAAAAAAAAGAGCCTCATTGAGGCTCTTTTTTTTATTACATCATACCTGGCATGCCACCCATTTGTGGGTTCATTGCTGGCATTGGATTTTCTTCTTTATGGTTTGAGATAACGCATTCTGTTGTGAGGAGCAT
>JAZKYG010000039.1:0-2128 GCA_045612025.1 Bacteroidales bacterium | reverse complement strand
GGTGGCGAGTTCTATGAAGTCATCATCGGCGGTGCTGCTTTCAACAAGGAGGTAGAGGCTTTCTTCAAGAAGATGGAATTCCCATTCACAGTAGGTTACGGTATGACAGAATGCGCTCCTATCATCACTTACGATGATTATAAGACAGCTAAGTTGTATTCTTGCGGTAAGATAGTTCCTAATATGGAAATGAAGATTGATTCTCCAGATCCACAGAATATCCCAGGCGAACTTCTTGTTAGAGGCGCTAACGTATTCTTGGGCTATTATAAAAATGAAGAAGCAACAAAAGAGGTTCTTGACGCTGACGGCTGGTTGCATACAGGCGATATGGGTATCATCGACGCCGACGGTTATCTCTTCTTAAGAGGTCGCTCTAAATGTATGATTCTCGGTCCTTCAGGTCAAAATATTTATCCTGAGGAAGTGGAAGCTGTTCTTGATACACGCCCTTACGTGCTTGAATCACTCGTGATAGAAGACAACGGCGGTCTTACCGCTCTCATCTATCCTGACTTTGACACAGCAGCAAAAGAAGGTATGGATCAGGCCACATTCATTAAATATATTGAAGATACATTGCCAGAAGTGAATAAAGAATTGCCTAACTACGCAAAACTGAAGAAAATCGAAGTCATGTCAGAGGCATTCGAAAGAACACCGAAGAAGAGTATCAAGAGATATTTATATCAGAGAAATAATTAAGACTCCGAGTCGCCAAGGCTCTAAGTCACCAAGATGATAAGCGAGTAGAAATTAATTTTTGCTCGCTTTTTTTATAAGTCTAAACTTTCGCCTTTAAGCTTTTGTCATTTGCCATAATTATGCATTATGAATTATGCATTATGAATTAAAAAATCACTACCTTTGCACATCTTTAATCAGATAATTTTAAACGTTTAATTTTATATTTTTAAAAATCAAATCATGAGAAAACATTTTTTGTTAATTGCGTTGATATGCAGTATCTTTGTTGCATGTGGACCAAAGCCAGAATTACCTACAGTGACAACAAATTCAGTTGACGAAATTACAGATACAACAGCTTTTTGTACTGGTGCAATCGTTGACAATGGTAATGCAGATATTATAGCAAAAGGCTTTTGTTGGGGTACAAATCAAAATCCAACATTGGATGATAATGTTGTTGCAGCAGAAATGACAAGAGAAGAAGCTGCTGATGACTTTTTTACAGCTACATTGTCAGATCTGATAGCTGCTACAGAATATTACGTAAGAGCATACGCTACAAATAGCGAAGGAATTGCATATGGTGAAAACATCAGATTCGTTACTTTAGAAGGAAATAATGAACCTGAAATACCAGAAGATCCAGAACTTCCAGAAGATCCATATAATGGCTATGAATATGTTGATATGGGTTTCCCAAGTGGCGTGAAATGGGCTACATGCAATGTGGGCGCAACATTGTCAACAGAGTATGGAGAACATTATGCTTGGGGTGAAATTGAAACTAAAGATACATATGAAATGAGCAACTGTACAACATACGGCAAGGCATTAGATTCAATTTCAGGTGATTCAGAATATGATGTCGCATCAGCAAAATGGGGTGGCAATTGGAGAACTCCTAAATTGGAAGATATGTACGAATTGGTAACACAATGTGACTGGATTTGGGCTGGTAATGGTTTCAATGTAGTGTCAAAAATAAATGGTAACTACATATTCCTTCCAGCTGCTGGATTTATGAATACACCTGCTGCTGATGCGGCTGGCACTGAAGGCGCATTAGACCAAGGAACATGGGGTTATTATTGGACATCAACACCTTATAGCGAAGAAATCGAAGGCGGAGCAAATACAAATAAAAGAGCTTGTTTCGTTACATTCAGTTCTGCAGGATATATGACAGACCAAGGACTTCGTTATAATGGATTCTCAATCCGTCCGGTTATAGATTAAGGCTGATAAGCATAAAAAAATAGACGCTAATTAGCGTCTATTTTTTTTATTAGGTATCTTATTCTAATGTATGAATTACGAGACCTGAACGGAGTTTAGGTTCGAACCATGTTGTCTTAGGAGGCATGATGTTGCCGCTGTCAGCGATGTCAATGATTTGTTTCATTGTTACTGGATGTAAAGCGAAAGCAACTTTCATTTC
>JAZKYG010000038.1:0-2367 GCA_045612025.1 Bacteroidales bacterium | reverse complement strand
CATGTATCGATGAGTGCCCAGTTGGAGCTATTTCTGAAGGTGACATCTATGTAATTGACGCTGATTCATGCGTTGGTTGTGGTTCATGTGCAGGTGCATGTCCAAACGATGCTATCGTCGAAGATTAAGAATTAAATTTATTCGTTAAAAGGGAAAAAAGCTCGGCAGAATCTGTCGAGCTTTTTTTTATTACCAAGGCCGTTGAACTAAGGCCATTGAACTTTTGTCTTTAGGAAATCATGATTCCATTTGTGAATCAATATTCTCTTTAATCTGATTCATGACATTGTCGAGGGCAATAAGGTCTTCTTCCTTTATATTATTCAAGACGTTTCTCATCATTCCGATGGCGACCTCTGTAGTTCTTGCCTTCAGCTTCATTCCTTCTTCTGAAACGACGATGTTGTTGACGCGACGGTCTGTCTTGTTGACCTGACGATAGACGAGGCCTTTCTTTTCTAATGAGTCGATGAATTTTGTTACCGAATTCTTGTCTTTCTGAATGATGTCGGCTATAGCTTGCTGCGACATAACTTCAGCATCCCATAAGATGTCCATCACAAGATATTGTTCTGGAGTGAGGTTGATGTCATTGCGACTGAGTTCTTTGGCAAAATACTTTATCAAGGAACAATTGACGATGTTAATGTAAACTGCAATCTTTTTAATTAATAGCATATCATTTTATTTTTTTAAGCGGACTATTCGGCTCGTTAGCCATCATCCTGTATTCAACTTTATCGGTAACTCGTGGCAGTTTTCTGCTCACAAAAAGAGTCGCTTTTCCTAGTGGTGTCAGCACCATTTCAGATCTTCTCCGAGCTATTCCTCGTGACAAAATCCGTGCCACTCTTTCTGCCGACATCATACGTTCTTCATTACGCGGCGTCTCTCCTTGCTGACTGCCATCTGCAGTCAAGGCGACATTACGAATATTGGATGTCGTAAAGCCTGGAGCAAATATCATAACATGCAGTCCGTCATAGAGATGTTCAATACGCAATGTCTCTAAAAATCCTCTCACCGCGAACTTTGAAGCGGAATATGCGGTACGCGCCGGAAGCCCAACATAACCCGCAGTGGAGATGACACCAACGACAGTTCCCTTGCTTTCAAGAAGATACGGCAAGGCATATTTGGTGCAATATACCGTTCCCCAGAAATTGGTGTCCATCAACGAACGCATAACCTTTAAGTCCAGATCCTTAAAGAGCGCCCTCATGGAAATGCCGGCGTTGTTGACAAGAACATCAATCTTTCCAAATTTCTCGACAGTCTTTTCTATAAGATTTTTACAGTCCTCTTCTTTAGTAACGTCAGTCTTAACGCATAAAAACTGTTGACCGTTGACTGTTGACTGTTGTCCTAATTCTTCTGCTATTTTTTCAAGTTTATCAATAGAACGTGCGGCGAGAACCACATTGGCACCTAACTCCATAAAACGAATGACAGAAGCCAACCCGATTCCCGAGCTGGCTCCTGTCACTATAACGATTTTATCTTTATAGAAATTTGTCATATATTAATAATGTGTTACAAAATTGCCATATCTGGAATCACGTCAGAGTCGTATTTTCCTTCGGACAATTTCTTCTTCACATCAGCAAACGCATTTAAGGTGTAGTTGACATCTTCCAAAGTATGCGCCGCTGTAGGGATTATTCTGAAGATAATCATACCTCTTGGGATAACCGGATATGTAACTATAGAACAGAAAATCTTGTAATTTGTTCTAAGGTCTAAAGCAATTTGTGCAGCCTGTTGCTCATTGCCTGGGAGGAAGATTGGAGTTACACAAGCTTCGGCTGGTCCGATTTCGAAACCTAAGTTGCGGAAACCGTCTTGCAATGCGCGTGTCACAGTCCATAATTTCTTACGCAACTCATCGCCTTCCGCGCTTCTGATGATTTCAAGACGCTTCAAGCAACCTTCAACGATTGGCATTGGCAATGACTTGGCATACATCTGTGAACGCATGTTGTAACGTAGATAATCAATAACATATTTTGGTCCAGCGACGAAGCCACCGATTGTTGCCATTGACTTAGCGTAAGCACCTATATAAAGGTCTATCTCGTCCATGACGCCGAAGTGTTCTGAAGTACCGCGGCCTGTTGGTCCCATAACACCGAAACCGTGAGCATCGTCGATGAGGATACGGAATTTGTATTTTTTCTTCAGTGCTGCAATCTGGTCTAAGATACCGAGTGCGCCAGTCATACCGAAGACACCTTCTGTGATAAGCAAGATACCGCCGCCAGTCTTGTTGACGATTTCTGTTGCACGTTTAAGTGCGTTTTCGCAACTTACTATATCATTATGTTTGAAGTGGAATGATTGTCCGAGGTGGAGACGCTTACCGTCGAT
>JAZKYG010000037.1:0-4716 GCA_045612025.1 Bacteroidales bacterium | reverse complement strand
GGGAATAATGTAACGTTTTCACGTACACGGTCGAAGATAACCACTGTATTGTTGATTGAGTAACCGATGATTGTCAAAACAGCAGCGATGAATGATTGGTTAACTTCCATTGTGAATGGTAATACATTGTTGAACAATGAGTACATACCGATAACGATCAATGTGTCGTGAGCCAAACAAACGATGCTTGACAAACCATATTGCCATCTCTTGAAACGGATAGCGATGTAAACGAACATAACAACGAGTGATATGATAACAGCGATGAAAGCTTTGCGTGTTACGTCGTCAGCAACTGTAGCACCAACTTTTTGTGAGCTTAAGATACCGAGTAATACGTTGCTCTTGTCTGAGTCTGTTGTGAATTGTTCGTATGTCATTTCTGTGTTATACAAGTCTTTGAGAGCGCCGTAGATGAGACCTTGGATTTCAGCGTCAACGTCTTGTGCGTTGTCGTTGATTTTATAGTCTGTAGTTATCTTAACTTGACGGTTTGGACCGTATGTCTTAACTTCTGGAACTGTTGTGAATTCTTTAACGTTTGCTAAAGCATTACGTACTTCGTTAACAGTAACGTCTTTGTCGAAGCGAACTACATAGTTACGTCCACCTTTGAAGTCAATACCGAGGTTTAATCCGCGAACTACTAATGAACCAACGCTGATAGCGATGAAGATACCTGCAATGATAGCAGCTTTTTTACCGAACTTAATGAAGTCGAATGAAGTGTTCTTCATGAAGTTACGTGTAGCGTTATTTGAGAAACTGATATTCTTGTCTTTCTTCAACCAACCTTCGAATACTAAACGTGAGATGAAGATAGATGTGAATAATGATGTGGCGATACCAATCATCAATGTTGTAGCGAAGCCTTGAACAGGACCTGTACCGAATTTGAACAATACGAAAGCTGTCAAGAATGTAGTGATGTTACCGTCGAGGATAGCTGAGTAAGCGGCTTTGTAACCGTCAGCGATAGCTGTTCTTAAACCTTTGCCTGCGCGTAATTCTTCTTTAATACGTTCGAAGATAATAACGTTAGAGTCAACTGCCATACCGAGTGTCAATACGATACCAGCGATACCAGGCAATGTCAATACTGTTCCGAATGATGCTAAAACACCGAACATGAAGAAGATGTTAACGATCAATGCAATGTCAGCTGCGATACCAGCTTTGCTGTAGAAGAACATCATATAAATAAGAACGAGTACGAAAGCGATGACGAATGACCAGAGACCTGATTGGATGGCTTCTTGACCTAATGATGGACCAACAACATTTTCTTCAAGGATTCTTGCTGGAGCTGGTAATTTACCTGCTTTCAAGATGTTAGCTAAGTCTTGTGCTTCTTCAACGCTCATATCACCGCCAGAGATTGATGAACGGCCGCTTGGGATTTCATCATTAACAACTGGATATGAATATACGTAGTTGTCGAGAACGATAGCGACTTGTCTGCCGATGTTTTCACCTGTTAAGCGTTTCCATGCTTTAGCGCCTTCGCTGTTCATTTGGATTGTAACTTCAACGCGACCATTTTGATCGTAGTCTTGACGAGCGTCAACGATAACTTCACCGCCGAGAGCAGCTTTGTTTTCGCGTGATGTCTTTAATGCTACGAGGTCGATATATTCTGTACCGTCAGCTGCAACGTTTGGTTTAACGCACCATGCAAATCTTACGTTACGTGGGAATACGTTCTTAGCTTGTCTGAGCATTCTGTTGATGTTAGCTGTATCTTTTACTAAAGCCATACCAACGCGTGCTGTTTGTGCTGGGAATGTTTGACCTACTTCGTTTTGATAGTATGAAGGTGTTAAGTAGTTGTAGAGAGGATAGTTAGCTCTCATTTCTTCTAAAGCTTCTTCTTGAGCTTTTAATGAGTCGTTAGCTAAGAGAGCTGGTTCGTCGCTTTCTGCTTCTTCTTTAACTTCTTCTGCTGCTAAGCCTTCATTAGCCTTGTTGATTTCAGCAATGCGTTTGTTAGCTTCGTCGAAGTATTCGTAAAGTTCTGTGAAGTTGTATGTTTCCCAGAATTCGAGTTGTGCTGTACCTTGTAAAAGTTTACGAACACGTTTAGGATCTTTGATACCTGGGAGTTCGACGAGGATACGTCCTGAATTTTCTAATTTTTGGATGTTTGGTTGTGCAACGCCGAAACGGTCAATACGTGTTCTTAAGATTTGGTATGAACGGTCGATAGCGCTGTTTGTTTCTTCTTTGATGACGCTTAAGACTTCGTCATTTGTTGAGTTTACTGTTATGCCTTTATCTTTGAATTCAAACAAGAAGATAGGAGCTAATTTCGCATTAGGATCTAATTGTTGGAAAGCATCGCCGAACAAGTCAACATAATCTCTTTGGCTGTTAAGATGTTCTTCGTTAGCCATTTGGATAGCTTGAACGAAAATTGGATCTGTGCAGTGACCTGAAAGAACTTCGATGATGTCTGGAACTGATACTTCCATCATGACGTTCATACCGCCTTTAAGGTCGAGACCTAAGTTGATTTCCATTTCTTTTGCTTGACGATAAGTTTGTCCGAAGATAGGATAAACTTTAACTGTGCTCATTGAATCTAAGTAGTAAGTTTCTCTAGCACCTTGAATTGAATCTAATAAGTAATCGTAAGCATTTTGATCACCATTAGCAAGAGTTTCTGCCATTTTTACAGACTCTGCACTTGTAGCATATTCTGCTGCTTTCTTTTCAACTTGTCTTGTTACAAATGAAAAAGACAATTGATACAAAGAGAAGACAGCTAAAATAACTGCTAACAATTTGATAACTCCTTTGTTTTGCATTGTAAATCTATTTTTTATGATTAATTAATTTTCAAAGATAAATTGATAAATTTATTTTTTGGGGTGCAAAAATAAGATTTTTTTGTTTCAATTACAAGTGTTTTTTTGAAAAGTTGTTAAGATGCTGAGATGCTGAGATGCTGAGATGATAATTTTCTATGATTTCTCAGTAACTCAGCATCTTAGAGTCTTAATGTTTTAATATTTTAACCATTTCCAAATCTCTTTGAAAGTAGGTTTCTTGCCGTACATCAAAATGCCGGTTCTATAAATCTTGGCGGCAATCCATGTGATGAAGATGAATGTTATTATAAGTATCAGTATAGAGACTATTATCTGCCAATATGGTACGCCGAATGGTATTCTTATCATCATGGAGACTGGCGAGGTGAATGGTATCATAGAGAGCCAGATTCCCAATCCGCTGTCAGGATTGTTTATCATTGTTGTTGAACATACGATGGCGACTATCAATGGCATTGAGAGTATTGTCACAAATTGGTTGCTGTCGGTCTCGCTGTCAACCATGCCGCCTACTGCGGCGAAGAGTGCTGCGTATAACAAGAATCCGAATACGAAGTAGAATAGGAAACTTGTCAAGATTGCCTTGAAGTTGATTGTTTCTATCATATTTACGACTTCAAGCATGATGTCTTGTCCTTGACTTGTCTCTACAATCTGACTAATCTCTTCTGTCATGATTGTTCCTGATGGTGACATGATTTCCGGTCCTAAGATGATTCCGTTTGCCACGAAATATATTCCTATCGTCATGACAATCCATAATAAAAACTGTGTGAGTCCTACCAATGCAATGCCTAAGATTTTTCCCATCATCAACTCAAATGGTTTTACTGAACTGATGATGACTTCCACTATACGGTTGCTTTTCTCTTCTATGACGCCTCGCAATACCTGGTTGCTGAAAAGGAATATCACGAAATAAATTATTACTGCGAGTATTAGTCCTAATATTGATTCCAACTCGGCATAACTGGTTTTTTCGCCTTCTTCTTCATCCATACGTATTGTCGCAACATTGATGTTGGTCTGAACTGATTTTACAATATTAGGGTCGATTCCTGAGGCTAGCAGTTTTTTATGTTCCACTTCTTGTTTCATAGTGTTCCTGATGTGGCCGCTTAATGTCATTGGTATCTGCTTGTTGCTGTATAGCTTGGCGTTGACAGGTACGTTTAATGAAGTCATCGGTACATATAATACAGCATCGTATATTCCTTCGAAGACTAATTTCTTCAAGCTGTCGATATCTTCGCTCTCATCATAATAAACGAAAGTGTTTGCGTCGGTGTTTTCAAATTTACCTTTGAACCATGCAGTCTCATCTAAAACAGCTATGGCTTTCTTGCTCTCCATCTTATCTGAATTGACCATAAGCAGGGAAGGAGCAATCATCAATGCAGCGAAGAATAAAGGTCCTAAAAATGTTAATATAATGAAACTACGTTTCTTTACACGGGTAAGATATTCTCTCTTTAATATTATGCTTAAGTTATTCATGCGATTCTTTTTTTAAAAGTCAACAGACAACGGTCAACGGACAACAGTTTTTGTCCAATTATTGAACTTTGAACTATAAACTATTAACTTTATTAATAAAAATATCATTCATAGAAGGGAGTAACTCTCTATAAGAAACGATAGTTCCTTTCTCTGACAGATAATTAATCAAGATATTTGGATTGGTGTTGTTCTCGGCTTTGATGTTCAATGTTATCTCTCCGTTGGAGTCTGTTTTTTCTGAAATTAATGTAAAGTCATTAGGAAGAGACTCTGAGATTCTGAGATTCAGAGATTCTGAATTTCTTAAAACAACTTCAAACTTATTATCTTTATTATCTTGCTTTATCTGATAGACGCTGCCTTCGAGGATTTTCTGACCTTTATT
>JAZKYG010000036.1:0-7187 GCA_045612025.1 Bacteroidales bacterium | reverse complement strand
ATTTCACACCGCTTGCAAAGCCCATGTCAACATATTCATGTCCGTTATATGGATCTTCTGGTTCTTCTGGAATTTCTGGTTCTTCTGGAGTCTTTTCTAATGTAACAAATCTGAAGTTTTCACCATATGCCACACCTTCGCTGTTAGTCGCATAAGCTCTTACATAATATTCTGTAGAAGGTAATAATCCTGACAAGTCAGCAGAAAAATAGACAGGAGCAGCCTTTTCTCTTTGTAATAATTCTGTATAAACTCCTTCTACAACATTGTCATGCAATGTTGGATTTTGCTCTGTGCTCCAGCAGAATCCTTGTGTAATAATATCGGCATTGCCATCATCGACGACTTCACCTGCACAAGATGCGCTATTTTCTGTGATATAATCAACCGCCACTGTTGCTACAGTTGGCAATTCTGGTTTTGGTCCACATGCAACAAAGATAGTGCATATCAATGCAATTAAAAGAAAATGTTTTCTCATGATTTGATTTTTAAAAATATAAAATTAAACGTTTAAAATTATCTTGATTAAAGACATGCAAAGGTAATGATTTTTTAATTCATAATGCATAATTCATAATGCATAATTATGGCAAATGACAAAATGTTAAAGGCTAAGGTTTAAGAGTTATTAAAAAAAGCGAGCAGAAATTGATTTCCACTCGCTTTTCATCTTGGTGACTTAGAGTCTTGGTGACTCGGAGTCTTAATTATTTCTTTGATATAAATATCTCTTGATGCTCTTCTTAGGTGTTGTTTCGAATGCCTCCGACATAACTTCGATTTTCTTCAATTTTGCATAGTTAGGCAATTCTTTATTTACCTCTGGCAATGTATCTTCTATATATTTGATGAATGTAGCCTGATTCATGCCCTCTTTTGCTGCAGTGTCGAAGTCAGGATAGATGAGAGCTGTAAGACCGCCATTATCTTCAATCACGAGTGACTCGAGTACGTAAGGACGAGTATCGAGAACAGCTTCCACTTCTTCTGGATAAATATTCTGACCTGAAGGACCGAGAATCATACACTTAGAGCGACCTCTTAAGAAGAGATATCCGTCAGCGTCTATAACACCCATGTCGCCAGTATGCAACCAACCGTCAGCGTCAAGAACTTCTCTCGTGGCTTCTTCATTTTTATAATAACCCAAGAATACATTAGCGCCTCTAACAAGAAGTTCGCCAGGGATATTCTGTGGATCAGGAGAATCTATCTTCATTTCCATATTAGGGACTATCTTACCGCAAGAATACAACTTAGCTGTCTTGTAATCATCGTAAGTGATGATAGGAGCACATTCTGTCATACCATAACCAACAGTGAATGGGAAGTCCATCTTTTTAAAGAAGGCTTCCACTTCCTTATTGAAAGCAGCTCCGCCGATGATGACTTCGTAGAACTCTCCACCGAAAGCATTGGTCAACTCAGCCTTGATTTTATTCATGATAACTTGCTCGAGGATAGGAAGTTTCAAAGCGAACTTGATACCTGCATTCTCGATGACAGGCTTAACCTTGCTCTTGTAAATCTTCTCAATGATGAGAGGCACAGCTATAACCAAAGTTGGCTTCACTTCAGAGAGAGCCTGCATGATAATCTTAGGACTTGGGAGTCGTGAGAGGAAGAAGACATGACAGCCGCAGCTTAATTCGTACAACACTTCAAACATAAGACCGTACATGTGAGCACATGGCAACATAGAAACCACACGTGAAGTATGGTTAATCTGAGGCAACACTTTCTTACCGAATTCTAAGTTTGAGCTGACAGCACGATAAGGAATCATGACACCTTTTGAGAAACCTGATGTTCCTGATGTGTAGTTGATGATGGCCAGTTCATCAGCTGAGTCTTCATAATAATTTATTGATTCTGGAGAGAACTCCATCGGATAATATTTTCCGAAGAGCTCGTTGAGATGTTCACGGCTGTCAGCAATTTTCTCGTTTGCTGAGTAAAGCAATTTGAAAGTGTTGACTTGAATGATTGCTTGTAATCCTGACATATCAAGTTCTGAGAGACCTTCCCAGATCACTTCATCAACGAAAAGTATCTTAGCTTCTGAATGATTTACCAAGTGATTGATGTTGCTTGGCTTGAACTCGTGCATGAGAGGCACTGGAACTGCGCCGTATGTCATAGCTGCGAGGAATGACACTACCCAGTTTGCTTGATTTCTTGAACAAAGAGCTACCTTGTCGCCTTTTTCGAGACCGCATTCTTCAAACATTATATGAAGCTTTGCTATTCTTCTTGCCAAATCTCTGTAATGCAAGGTCACGCCTTGATAGTTAGAGATAGCTGGTCTGTCCCAGTTTTCTTTGATAGATTTTTCAAAAATCTTATTTACTGATGTAAAGTTCATATTTAAGTTATTAGATTTAGTTATAAATTATTTAGTTCATCGGGACAAAGATAATAAAAAAAGTCAACAAGACAACGGTCTACAGACAACAGTTTTTTTTATATAAGATAAATAATCAATGATAAAACATTGAAAAATGTAGAAAAAACTAATATTTATACACAAGAACTGTTGTCCGTTGTCTGTTGTCCGTTGTCAAAAAAAATTTATATTTGCAAAAAATAAAAAACTATGGAAGAAAAAATTTTTGATCCTAATGCAGCGGCTGCTCTAGGTTCTGGTATTTACGGATTGCCATGCAGCGCAGAAGAAGCTGAAATCATAATCATCCCTGTTGAATGGGAATTGACAACAAGTTATAACAGAGGCACTGTCAACGGTCCTCAGGCCGTCTTCGACGGTTCAATGCAGGTTGACCTTCATCATCACGACTATCCTGAAGTATGGAAAAGAGGCATCTGGATGGATGAGTTCCCACAAGAATTACGCGAGCTTCATGATGAATTGGTTCCTCTCAGCGAAGACATCATCGACGGCATTGAAAGCGGCGATGTTGACGAAAACCCAGAAGCATACGAAGATAAATATGTAGCCATTGAAAAAGGCTTCGACAAGATGTTCGCATGGCTCAAGGACAGAATCGCCTACTGGAAATCACAAGGCAAGAAAGTAGGTCTCCTCGGCGGCGACCACAGCATCCCTCTCCCATACCACACATATTTCAATGAGCAAGGTGAAGAATACGGCATCATCCACGTCGACGCTCACAGCGACTTAAGAATAGAATTCGAAGGCTTCAAATATTCTCACGCCTCCATATTCTATAACACAATGAAATATGACAATATCGAGAAATTAGTACAAGTTGCAATCCGCGACTACTGCGACCAGGAAAAGGATATCATAAACAACTCTGAAGGAAGAATGGTTGTGTTCTACGACCGCGACAACCGCAGAAAGATGTACGAAGGCGCTACATGGAAATCCATCTGCGATGACATCATCGCTCAGCTTCCTAATAAAGTATACATCTCTATCGACATCGACGGTCTCGACCCTAAGTTATGTCCTAACACAGGCACTCCAGTACCAGGCGGCATGGAATACGAAGAAATGATGTATTTATTAAATAGAGTCAAAGAAAGCGGCAAGGAAATCATAGGCTTCGACCTCTGTGAAGTGTCACCAGGCGAAGATGAATGGGACGGCAACGTAGGTGCAAGAGTACTCTATCACCTTTGTGGAATTATTTGAGTTATTGAGTTACTGAGTTGCTGAGTTACTGAGGTTCTTAGCAACTTAGTAACTTAGCAACTTAGCAACTTAAAATATCATGAGTTTAAATAGTTTTTTACAGTTTTTCGTAACTAAGGAAACCAAGTTTTTCCCTATTTACATCAAACAGTCTGACTTGTTAGTTCATGCAACGAAGACCTTATTGGAAATGGTAAAGATCGACGACTATGAAGAGCGCAAGCTTTTAGGTCGTCAGATAAAGAAAGACGAGACCGACGGCGATGAGTTGTTCAGAAATCTTTACAAGATCCTTAACATCACCTTCATCACTCCTTTCGACAGAGAAGACGTGAATGAATTGGCCGCCAATATGGACGACTCATTAGACATCATCGATGATTGTTCAAAGAACCTATTGATGTATCAGCCTAAACGTATCGACAACCAGCTCATCGAGACTGCAAAATATCTTTACGAATGTGCTACATTATTATCCGACATCATCAGACAGTTAGAACACATATCGTTAAATTATAACGACATCATCGAGAAATGCGATAAGATAAAACATATCGAGCATGTCATAGACAGCATCTATTCAGACTATATCAGCAACTTATTCAACAACGAGACTGATTATATCGAGCTTGTAAAGAACAAGAATATTGCTGAGACATTCGAGAGCGCAAGCGACATCTTGAAAAACGTTGCCGATACAATAAGAACCATCGTCATTAAGAATTCATGATATGTTAGCATTTATCGTAGCATCTTCATTGATATTAGCGTTGCTCATCACATTTTTAAATGGCATGAACGACGCTGCCGACGCCGTATCGTGCATAATCACGACACGTGTCCTGACACCTCTCAAGGCTGTAGCATGGGCTGCATTCTGGGGATTCATGGCTTATTTCATCTTCAACTCTCATGTTGCTGAAACCATGAGCCGCGGACTTGTCGAGGCACAATACATGAATCCTTACGTGGTATTCTGCGCTTTAGTAGGAGCCACTTCATGGATAGGCATCTGCACTTGGCTCGGACTTCCGATATCATCATCACAAGCATTGATTGGCGGCATCATCGGTCCGGTATTATTCAGCCAAGGCTCCTCTGCACTTGTATTAGACGGCGTTTTCTTGGTGTTGTTATTCATGATACTAACACCGATAATCGGAATGGTGTTAGGTTTTTTCATGCAATGTCTCATCATGCGTTTATGCAAGAACGCCAACAAGAAGAAACTAGACAAGGTATTCAGAAAGCTGCAGTTGGTTTCAGCAGCTGCTTTCAGTCTCGGCCACGGTGCCAACGACGCACAGAAGACCATTGGACTTATTTCAATAATGTTATTCACATCATTGCAGTCGCCTGAGATAACAGAAGATTTCAAGAATGTCATCGCTTTGTTCTTTGACGCAGAGAAAGGATATCACGTCCCTCAGGTAGTGGCGCTCATCTGCTATCTTATGATTGCATTAGGAACATTGATCGGCGGCAAGAACGTCATCAAGACCACTGGCACAGGCATTGTCAAGATTACGCCAGACAAAGGATTCTGCGCTGAAACAGTAGGCGCTACCACCGTCATCGGCTGCTCATTATTCGGCATTCCTGTCAGCACTTCACACAGCATCGTCGGTTCCATCATAGGTGTCGGCTTGACCAACGGAGTGAAGTCGATAAGCTGGGGAACAGCAAAAAGCATCTTATGGGCCTGGGTACTGACAATACCAGCACCGCTGCTCATCTCAGGATTATTATATTCATTGATAAAATAAGATTATCTAATAAAAGAAGAGCGCTCCTATCATAGAAGCGCTCTTCTTTTATTCCGTTGCAGAAAGTGCCAGACGTAAGCCTGTTGTATAATAATTAGTATAAGTTTCCCTATATGTAACTCGACAATATGATGCCACATCAGAATAATCTCCACCACGACCTACATATCCATACGCAGAATTACTTTCACAATATTCATTAACATTACCACTCATATCAAATATACCCAACTCATTAGGAGCTTTACTCTTTGTCGGATGAATAGAATAAGTACCATCTTCACCCCAAGGCTCACTATTTTCACTATACCATGCCACCCTACCTATTTTATCACTTCCGCTATATTTATATCCCTGTGATTTATTACCACCTCGAGCTGCATATTCCCACTCTTCTTCTGTAGGCAATCTGAATTCCATGCCTGTCAGTTCATTAAGTTTTTCAATAAAGCTAATACATTCCGAATAATATACACTATGTACCGGTCTGTTATTGCCATTAAAATCGACATCATAATAATCGAGTTTTACGTCCATAACAGTTTCCCATAACTTTTGTGTCACCTCTATCTCTCCTATGTAGAAATCATTTACCGTAACACTCTTCACTGGCGACTCATTCGAATATGCATCTTCATCATAATTTATTCCATTAGGATCATCACTTTGAGCTCCCATATAATATGTGCCGCCTTCAACAGCAACCATATAGAAACCGACTCCGTTTGCATCACAATATATTCCTTCACCATTAAAAACCGTGTCTTTACGACAACTTACAAACAATATAATCAATGACAATATCAAAAATATCTTTTTCATAATATCTTAATTTATTTTTTCCAATTAACACCTATACCTAACTTAAATTCCAATGTCTTAAAGTTAGTTGTAACAACATCGAGACTTGTCAAGAAATGTTTAAAATTCAACACCATACCTACTGACACATCAACACCTATATTAGTATTAGGTTTATACTTCACCCATGTGTTATCTTTCGTCTCACAATATGTCACTCTAGACCCAAATCCAGCTCCGAATTTCAAATCAATGTTATCTGTATTTATATTTGGAACTATGATACCTCCCATAATTGAAAATCTGCGCACTTCAGAATTTCCAGTCAGCTGCACTGCTGAATTTTTCACCTTATCAACATCATAATTAGAGAAATCAGAACTTGACAATAATGAGACATACCAACCGACATCTGGCCATTCATTTATTACACCGAATGTCAATCCATATGACAAATTAGTTTTCTTTGAATATGCACCATCTGCAGTAATGAACCAAACACCATCATCAATATAATCCCACATACGTTCCTTATGAGGCGAGAACTTATAATAAGTCAGACAATCTTTAGTGACGTCAATAGTTTTCACATCACTACGATTTCCTCTCTTAACCTCAACCTCATACTTTCCTAAAGAAAAGTCATGGATAAAATCTGTCGTTCCAACCTTTTTGCCATCAATGTAAACCACATCACCTTTAGCTGTAGAAGTAATTGTAATCAACTTACCGAATTCGAGCATAAACTCACTGCTGCCACCAATACTAACATCTATAATTTTCGAGGCAGTCTGAGTTCCTCTCTTAGCTTCCACCTTATGAGTACCATAAGTAAGATCTACATTTACAGGTGTCATTCCAACATATTCACCATCTACATAAATCTTATCACCATCGGTATCGGTTTTGATTCTGACATCCTTGCCAGTTTCCAACACCTCGTTCAGGAACAATGTCTCACCTTTTTTAATAGTGATTTTTTTCTTCAAGACCGGACA
>JAZKYG010000035.1:0-14333 GCA_045612025.1 Bacteroidales bacterium | reverse complement strand
TTGTATTCTTCTTCGCTATATGGAGCCATGTTGAGCAATTCGCGTTCTTCTGCTGTTGCCTCGATGACGTCATCGTAGAATCCAGGGATTGTGATGTGGTTGTTTTCGTCCATTACCTTAGCAACCATTTCGCATAATGTGTTGATTGGGTTTGCTACAGCGCCGCCGAACAATCCTGAGTGGAGGTCAGCGTTAGGACCTGTTACTTCTACTTCCCAGTATGCCAAGCCACGTAAACCTGTTGTGATAGAAGGAGTGTCGTGGTCGATCATGCTTGTGTCAGAAACCAAGATGATGTCAGCCTTGACCAAGTCCTTGTTTGTAACGATCCATTTTGAGAGGCTGCCAGAACCGATTTCTTCTTCACCTTCAAGCATGAACTTGACGTTACATGGCAATGTGTTTGTCTTTACCATTGTCTCGAATGCCTTAGCGTGCATGAAAGCCTGACCTTTGTCGTCGTTTGCGCCACGAGCCCAGATCTTGCCGTCTTTGATGACTGGTTCAAATGGGTCGGTGTTCCATAATTCGATTGGGTCGACTGGCATGACGTCATAGTGACCGTAAACCAATACTGTAGGAAGTTTTGGGTCGATGATCTTTTCGCCGTAAACTACAGGGTGGCCTTCTGTTGGCATGACTTCTGCCTTGTCAGCGCCAGCTGCTAAGATGCTGTCTCTCCAATATTCAGCACATTTTACCATGTCTTCTTTATGTTCACTTTGTGAACTGATTGAAGGAATACGAATCAATCCGAATAACTCTTCTAAAAAACGATTTTCGTTCTCTTTGATGTAAGAATTTGTAATTTCCATAATTGTTTATTATTTGTTGTTACATTGTTCGTTAAGTTCGTAAGGCGATGCCATACGTTAAATATGTGATAGCCTTCAGGCTATATGGTAACGTTATTATTGTAATATTAGTACATAACTCCTAACTCCTAATTCCTAACTCCTAACTCCACACTGTTTCCGTCGAAGACGGCGTAGGAGAAATCTCTAATCCAATTGCCGACGACTGTCACTGTTGCGCCGTTATCGACTTTATATTGCATAGGCTTGTGCTGATGACCGAAGACGAAGTAATCAATGTTCGGATTATCCTTTGCGCATTCCTGAGCGTATTTGTATAACATAGTGTCTTCAACAACGGAGTAATAGTTTCCTTCGGCTTCTTTCTTTAGTTTCTTCGCTCTGTGATTATGCGACCATTTCAAGGCGAGTCCGATTCCGATGTCGGGGTGAAGCCATCTGAACAGGAACTGATTTATCTTGCATTCAAAGACTCGTTTTAGGAATTTATAACCTTTGTCGCCGGGGCCTCTGCCGTCGCCGTGAACGAGGAAGAATGTCTTGCCTTTCAATGTCATCGTCATAGGTTCACGATGTAACTGAATCCCGACTTCTTTCTGGAGATAGTCGAAAGTCCAGAGGTCGTGGTTGCCTGCAAACAGATGAACAGGTATGCCAGAGTCTATGAGCTGTGAAAGTTTGCCTAACAAACGTACGTAACCGCGTGGCACTACAGTCTTGTATTCGAACCAGAAGTCGAATAGGTCGCCCATGAGGAATATGGCTTCTGCATCGTCTTTTATCTTATCTAAAAAACGAATCAGCTTAAGTTCTCTCTGATGCGAATCCTCGAGTGTCGGTACGCCTAAATGAAGGTCGGTGATGAAATAAATCTTCTTCTCTGTCATCTCTTCTCAAAAATTAAATCATCACTGCAAATTATTTTTAACATAATTCAATATCTCGTCGTTGAAACTAGTTCCATCTTCTTTATGGAACTTTATCTTGATAGGCAATATGAAAACAGGAATGTCATCGAACTTCTTTGTAAACGATGAGTTCATCAGTCTCATGGCGTCTTTTTCAGTTGTGATGATGACTTTGTTTTTTCCTATCATGCTATTATATTTTTCAATGATCATGTCAATGTCTTTTTCTGTAAAGTTATGATGGTCATTGAATTTTATTTTTGAAATGGTGTTGTATCTTTTCTTTAGATAATCTTCCAGAGAGTAAGTGTTTGCTATTCCGCAGAGAAGCAATGCTGTCTTGGCTTCTTTGATGTCAATATCATGGCTTATCTTGCTGAAAGGCTTGAAGTCGAGGTATTCGATATAAGAATAGAATATCTTTTGATGTGGCAGAGGTTTCAGACTGCTTTCCACGTCGCGTCTGTAATATGGGGTTATCACATTAGGAGATTTTGTCGCGACGATAATGTCTGCTCTTTGTGCGGCTTTCTTGATGTCTCTTAAATTGCCAGCAGGAAGCAAATGGCTCTTGCTGTATAAATTATAATAGTCTGTCAATAAGATGTTCAGTCCAGGTTTTATTTTTCTGTGCTGATAAGCGTCGTCGAGGAGTATGACTTGAGGCGGATTTTCTTCCTGAAGAAGTCGTTCCATTCCTTCGCAGCGGTTTTCATCGACTGCTATTTTTACATCATTGAATTTCTTGAAATACTGAAGTGGTTCATCACCGATGTCGTGATGAGTATGAGTCTCGTCTGCCAAAACGAAGCCTTGGGTCTTACGTCCGTAACCGCGGCTTAGAATCGCGACATTGTATTTTTCAGATAAAAGACTTGTTAGATATTCTATGTGAGGAGTCTTGCCAGTGCCTCCTAAATTAAGATTGCCCACGCATATGTTAGGTGTGCCGTAACTCTTTGATTTTAATATGTTCCAATCGTATAACTTATGCCTTAGAAACAAGACAATGGAATAGAGAAACGATATGGGCAATAATAACCTTTTCATAATATTTAACAATTGAACAAATTTACAATTATTTTCTTGAAAAACAAACTAGAAATGACAAAAAAATCGTATTTTAGCAAAAAAATAAAAATGAATAAAGTCTCTGAAATTTTGTCTTATATTACCGAAGTCGCACCTATTCATTGGCAGGAAAGCTACGATAATTCAGGACTTCTTGTCGGTGACCCTAATGCCTTGGTTGATAAAGTGTTATTGACATTAGACCTTACGGAAAAAGTCATTGATGAGGCTATAGAAAATTCATTTCATCTGGTGATAAGTCATCATCCTCTTATCTTTAAAGGGTTGAAGAACATTCTCGTTGACGACACTACTGGAAGAATCATCACAAAAGCAATTAAGCATGACATTTCCATCGCTGCGATGCACACCAATATCGACAATAGTTTTTATGGCGTGAATCGTGTTCTGGCAGAACAGCTTGGCTTGAAAGATCTGAATATCCTCCATCCAAACAGCTCGGCAACTCAGCAACTCAGTGATTCGGTTTCTCAAATAGGAAGCGGAATGATAGGTGTTTTGGAAAATGAGATTTCAGAGAAAGATTTCTTGAAGTTCATTAAGGAAAAACTGAATGTAGGTGCGATACGTCATTCGGAATTTCTTGGCAGACCGATAAGAAAAGTCGCTATCTGCGGCGGTTCCGGCGCATTTTTGATTAATGACGCAAAATGTTGTGGCGCAGATGCTTACATTACAGCTGATTTAAAATATCATGATTTCTTTGATGCTGATAATGAGATACTTATCATAGATGCTGGACATTTTGAGACAGAACAATTCACAAAACAATTATTTGCTGATATTATTCTCAAAAAAAATCCTAAATTTGCAGTTCAAATTTCGAGGGTGAATACGAACTCCGTTAATTACTTTGTTTAATATTAAATTTTTATAAATATATGGAAGACAACAACTTAAAAAATCACAACGCAGAAGAACATGAAATTACCGTTGAAAGAAAACTTATCGAATTGTATACTTTACAACAGGTAGATTCTAAGATAGATAAGATTCGTATCATCCGCGGTGAATTGCCTCTCGAAGTTCAAGACCTCGAAGACGAAATAGCAGGTATGGAAACCCGTATCGCTAAATATAATGAAGAGTTGGAAAAATTCTCAAAAGACATTGTCGATTACAAAAATAAGATCAAAGAAGCTACAG
The DNA here is from genome assembly GCA_045612025.1 of Bacteroidales bacterium. Taxonomy (GTDB): domain Bacteria; phylum Bacteroidota; class Bacteroidia; order Bacteroidales; family F082; genus Limimorpha. The sequence goes on along the minus strand of JAZKYG010000035.1, from coordinate 10,372 downwards.
CTCTTATCAAGAAATACGAAGAACAACAAAATAATGTTCGCAACAATCGTGAATACGAATCATTGACAAAGGAAATAGAATACCAATCATTGGATATTCAACTTTGCGAAAAACGTATCAACGATGCAACAAAGAAATCAGAAATGTTGAAGATTTCTTTGAACGAAACAAATGTACGCCTCGAAGAACGCAAAGGCGACTTGGAACTCAAGAAAAACGAATTGTCATCAATCGTTGAAGAAACTGAAAAAGAAGAACAAGAACTTATGGTTCGCTCACAAGAAAGTGAACAACTCATTGAAGAACGTCTTCTCACAGCTTACAAACGTATCAGAAAAAATGCTCGCAACGGTTTGGCAGTCGTTAAGATTGAACGTGATGCTTGCGGCGGTTGCTTTAACAAGATTCCTCCACAACACCAACTCGATATCCGTATGCACAAGAAAATCATCGTTTGTGAATACTGCGGCCGTATCTTGATCGACCAAGATATCGTTGATATGTACCACAATGAATCTCAAGATTGATTTTAAGTATATATAATAAAAAAGGTTGTCAATATTGGCAACCTTTTTTGTTTATATGGACAAAACCTTATTCTGTCTTAATACAATTTTAATCTTAAAGTGACGACAAGACTATGGATGTTGGTGTTTTCATTCACTATTAAGTCTGCAGCCACTTCGTTGTAGTAGCTCGTGTATTGCGAATATAAGTTGTAACTGTGATTTTGAAGCGTGTACATATAAGCGAAGTCTATCGTCAGAAAATGTTGTGTGTAACCGATACCGCATGACAAGGCGTTTCTTCTGTAATCTTTGTTTCCAATTCCGTAAGGGCTTCCATAGAATGAGTAACCGCCTCTGAAACATATGCTGTGGTGGCGCCATTCTGTTCCCAATCTGAGATTCATCGTTGGCTTGAATGTCTCGGAGATGAATTTGTTATACTCGCTGTAGTCGTATTCGTAATCGGAGATTCTTATCTTGCTGTAGTCTACGTATTCGTAGTCGGCTGTTATCATTCCGAAGTTGCCGAATATGAATGCAGCGCTGCCGTTGACTCTCCAAGGTGACTTTAGGCTGTAGCTGAAATATGATGTAGGAACGTTCCATTCATAATTGCCAAAGTCGAGGTGTGAGTATGTCTCTGTTCTCCAGCTGTCGGTCAGGTTGTATACTGTCGGTGTATGGAATGAAGCGCCGAGACGCAGCCATCTGCAAGGATATGCTATGATGCCGAGTTTGCTGTTGACGCCCCATCCTGTAGTGGCAAGCGCTTCTTCTTGTAACCAGTAATATTCTCTTGAGTTATATTCGAAGGTTTCTTCGTAATCGCTGATTTTTTTATAGGATACTTGTGGCATGTTGATGGAAACGCCGAGGAAAAACTTGTCGCTGAAGTTGATGCTGGTAGACACAGTCCATTCGTTGGTTCCTCCCCATGAAGTTACGCCTTTTAACTGTCTTAATCCTCCGGCAGGAACAGGTGTCGTCAATAAGCCGTCGGCTTCGAAGTTGATGAGGTATGTCTCATATAATGGATATATGTAAGTTGGAGAATAATACTTCAATTCTTCTTTGTCATATATCTCATTGTCTATTATTTCAGCGAAATAGGCGTCTATCAAAGAGTTGCTGTCGTTATATCCGTCAACGAATATCTGATTGTTGAAGTTGTTGGTTCTGTTCATGCCGAACGCCCAGTTTACAACCTTATCGCTGCTTTTGTTGATGCCGACGTAACCGATATTGTTTACTGATAAGTTGGCTCTGGAGTCTGTGGCCAAAGTGCCGTTTAATTTAGATTCGGTGAATGTCGTATTTACCGCTGATGTGAATGTGAATGTCGGCTTCCTGAACAAGCCCAGGCCGGCAGGGTTGATGCTGATGGAGGAGAAGTCCTGACCAACAGCACCCATGGCGTTGCCCATTGCCATGCTCTTTGCAGTGCCTTGGTAGTATGATGTGGATAAGCTATACACATCATAGATGCTTTGTCCGCTGATGCAGAAAGGCACTAATGCTAGTAATATTAAAAATATCTTTTTCATAACTATTGGTTTTTATCGTCTTACGCCGCTAGGTCTGGAACTGCCGCCGATGCTGCCGCTACTTCTGCTAGAAGAACCGGAGTTGAAGCTGCTGCTGCTTCTTGAAGAAGAGCTGCTGCTAGGTCTGCTTATGCTAGAGCTGTTGCTTCTTGAAGAAGAGCTGCTGCTAGGTCTGCTTACGCTAGAGCTGTTGTTTCTTGAAGAAGAGCTGCTGCTAGGTCTACTTACGCTAGAGCTGTTGTTTCTTGAAGAAGAGCTGCTGCTAGGTCTGCTTACGCTAGAGCTGTTGCTTCTTGAAGAAGAGCTGCTGCTAGGTCTTACATATTCCGAGCTTGAGCGTACTTGGCGGTTGCTGCTTGCTGGTGAGTATGACTTGCGTTCTGTTGTATTTGAGCCGCTGCTTGATGGGCGTGCGGTACTTGATGGGCGGTTTGTGCTTGAAGGACGAGAAACGCTAGAAGGTCTGTCGCTGCTAGAAGGACGAGAACTGCTAGAAGGACGTGCAGTGCTTGATGGTCTTGAAGCAGATGATGGTCTTAATCCTTCAGATGAAGGTTTGTTAGTGGTGCCGGCAACATGTAATCCTCCGCCTTGTCCGTCAGGTCTTGGCTTGCTTGGAGTTGGATTCAAACCTCCGCCAGGATGTGGCTTGTGACCGCCGTGACCTGGTTTATGAGGAGGATATGATGGATATATAGGATATGTAGGGTAAATAGGATAGTAATGGTGATAATAAGGAGTCCACCACCAGTCGTAGTACCAATTATAATAATATGGATAATAATATGAAGGGTAGTAGCCGTAAGGGTAGCCGTAGCTGAATCCCAAGGAGATGCCATAAGGGTAGCCTAAACCGACGTAGAGGTTGGTGTTCCAGTCATCTTCCTCATCATCGTCATAGTAATAGTCGTAATTATCTTCGAGAAAACCGCCGCCATAGTTGGAGCTGTTTTTATAACTGTCGTCGTAATAAGTCTCTGTGCTTGTATAAACAACGCCATTGGTGTCGGTCACGGTTTCTGTTCTTTCGTAGGTAGGTTCGGCCTTTGGTGCTTGTGTCGCTATCTCGCTGTAGTATGCTTGGTAGTCATATTGAGAATTGCTGTTTATGCTGGATGTGTTGAATGTTCCATTCTCTGAAACTACTAATTCATTATCGGATTTTCCATCATTGTCGAAAGGTGAGTAATAAGCGTCATCTTTTATGACATTATTACTTGTAGAACATGATGTTAGCAAGAATCCTAAAGCGATGATTAAAATTTTAAAACGTTCCATTTTTATACTGCTTAAAATTATAAATATGTACAATTTTTTTTTATTTTTGCACTTTAAAAAATATACAAATACTATACCAAAATAAAGATGGCAAAAGATTTAACATCTCGTCAAGAGAATTATTCCCAATGGTATAATGATCTTGTTTCTAAAGCTGATTTGGCAGAAAATTCTGCAGTTAGAGGTTGTATGGTTATCAAACCTTACGGATATGCAATCTGGGAGTTCATGCAAGATGCTCTCGACAAAATGTTCAAAGACACAGGTCACGTCAATGCATATTTCCCATTGTTCATCCCTAAGAGTTTCTTCAGCAAGGAAGCTAGCCACGTTGAAGGCTTCGCTAAAGAATGCGCTGTCGTAACACACTACCGCCTCAAAAATGACCCTAATGGTGCTGGCGTCGTTGTCGACCCAGACGCAAGACTCGAAGAAGAACTCATCGTTCGTCCTACTTCAGAGACTATCATTTGGGATACATATCGCAACTGGATCAAGAGTTACCGCGACCTTCCAATATTGTGCAACCAATGGGCTAACGTAGTCCGCTGGGAAATGCGTACCCGTTCATTCCTCCGTACAGCTGAGTTTTTGTGGCAAGAAGGTCACACAGCTCATGCTACACGCGAAGAGGCTTTGGCAGAAGCACGTAAGATGCTTGACGTTTATTCAGAATTCGCTGAAAAATATATGGCTCTTCCTGTTATCCGCGGTATCAAATCTGCTAACGAACGTTTCGCTGGCGCAGAAGAGACATTCTGTATCGAGGCTATGATGCAAGACGGCAAGGCCCTCCAAGCAGGTACTTCTCACTTCCTCGCACAGAACTTCGCTAAGGCTTTCGATGTTAAATATTTGAATAAAGAAAATAAATTGGAATATGTATGGGCTACTTCATGGGGCGTATCAACTCGTTTGATCGGTGCTCTCATCATGGCTCACTCAGATGACAATGGCCTCGTACTTCCTCCAAGAATCGCTCCTATCGAAGTCGTTATCGTTCCTATCTACAAGACAGACGAACAAAAAGAAACAGTTCTCAACTACTGCGCTGACTTGAAGAAACGCCTCGAAAGCAGAAGAATGCGCGTTAAGTTCGACGACCGCGATACTCAAAAACCAGGTTTCAAATTCGCTGAATGGGAACTCAAAGGCGTGCCTGTACGTATCGCTGCAGGTCCTCGCGACGTTGAAAACAACTCAGTTGAAATCGCTCGCCGCGACACTCTCGAAAAGAGCTCTGTTACAATCGACAACATCGAAGATTATATCACAAATCTTCTTGAAGAAATTCAAAACAATATCTTCCAAAAAGCTCTCGACTTCCGTCAGTCAAGAACTGTTAAGGTCGACACTTGGGAAGACTTCAAGACTCAAATCGAAAACAATATGTTCGTCTATGCTCACTGGGACGGTACTCCAGAGACAGAACAAAAGGTCAAAGAAGAGACAAAAGCTACTATCCGCTGCATTCCTTTGGACGACGACTTCGAAGACGGCAACTGCGTCTATTCAGGTCAGCCTTCAAAACGCCGCGTGATATTCGCAAAAGCTTATTAATTTAATTGGTCAACAGACTACTGACAACGGACAACAGTCTTTGTCTAATAATAAAACAAGGGATGCCACAATGTGACATCCCTACTTTTTTATCTACGAATTGGCACGAGACATAACTTTTCCTCTCGCAAAGGAACACAAATTTTAGTCGACGTTCTCGTTTTTTTAGATGCCACAATGTGACATCTCTACTTCGTGAATCTTAAAATGTCTGTTGTCCTTAGTCTTTAGCCCTTAGTCTTTTTTGGGCGTTCCGGCAAGCCGTCGGGCTTTCCGCTATATCTTTTTCCGCTGAGCTCCAAAAGGATGCCGCTCCAATCCCTAATGCTGGGGAGAACTCTAGAACTCTAAAATTCTAGAATTCTAAAGTTCTAAAATTCTAAAAAAAAGAGCTGCCTTTCATTCAAAGCAGCTCCTATAACTTTAGACTTTAGTCATTAGCCATTGGTCATCAATTATACGGTTCAAAAACACCTCTTGAATTTGGAACAGGGGTGTCGGTTATGATTTTACTATATCCTTCCACTGGACATGTTTCTTTTACCTCCCTATTATAATAGATGCTTCCGAAGTCATCTACTAATGCTTCTAATTTGTTTACAGTATTGACATATACAGAACCTTCGTAATATACGCGAACTCTTGCGTTTTTAGAAACCAAGTCTTTTGCGTAGATGTTGTTTCTTGCGTTGTGATAGATGTCTGTATAATCAGCAGAGCCTTCTACTGTGGCCTTTGCTGTTCCGTCATATGAATACAAAATCATAATCTCGGTGTTGACTTTGAGGTCGATGTTGCCAGAACCATGGTGTATGATCAGATCGAATCTGTTTAAAGTGTCTTGGCTAATATAACCTTCAGATGTCAAATCGCCCCACGACTCGTAATAGACTTTGTTGATGCTGTTGTGGTAAATTTTCACTTCTAAAGGATAGTCGTAGCTTCTTATCCAATTGCGGATGTTTTCGTTCTTTAAATATAAGATGCCGTTTTCAACGGTGCTGGTGATTTTCTCCATAAGGTTTTCACCTGTTGTGACTTCAATTCTGAATTCGTCATCTTCTACCAATACTACATCAATGTCGTGATAAACGTGGATAGCGGTGATATCTTCATCGAACCAGCGTGTTTCGGTAGTAGGGTTGCCGTTTGTCCAAGGAGCAGGTTCGCATGATGTTACGAACAATGCAAGTAAAAGGACGACGAACCAGGAACGGTTGATTTCAGACAGCTGACTGATGGCATCGTGCATTTTGCTGAACTTATTATTGTTTTTTCTATTGCTTTTTCTATCGTTTCTTCTCGCAATTCTTCTTTCTTTTCTCATAATTCTTTTATTCTTTCTCATAATATCTTGAATTATAATTTAAAACCTACGCCAAAGCCGAGGAAGTCGGCGATGTGCCATTGATGAACCATAAGTGTGACTTTGCCGTAGAAGTGTTTGTGGAAGTTGATTTTAAGACCGAGTCTTTGGTAAGACTCTACAGTGTGCATATATTCGCCAAGGTGCTTGCCGACGACGAACATAAATGAAGTGTTGCCCATAAGCAATTCGCCGGCGACGTGAACGCCAGGATTCAATATTTGATATGTGGTCCAAGTCTGGTTGTTCTTTATGTTGCGAAGTCTGTCGTTGTTGTCGTAAACCAAGTCGAAGCCGATACCGACTTTGAAGAGGCGAGTCAGTTGTTCCATGACGTACATTTCAAGGTCTATGACGGTAGTGTAATCTTTTTGGAGATAGTCGATCCTCTTGTATCCATAATTCAATCCTACATAAAGTTCAGGTCTGAATTCTTTAAGATATTCGATGGTTCTCTTTTCGTTAAGCTGTTCTGCCTTGATATAAGGAACAGGATCGTTGATCATATAAGCAGCGCTGATGCCGCCTTTCAATACGTTTGTTCCTTTGTTAGGTTCGGATGTGCAGCCGTTTGAGAAGTGCTGCAGGCCTCCGAAGATAGACATCTTGAATCTTTCTGAGAAACGGTGGGAGATGTCGAAAGTGATACTTGCAGCTGCGTTTACAGGTGAACCTATACATATATTATATGGGTTATCTTTGTGGTCGTAGCTTTCGGTGAGATAGCCGAGACCTAAACCGAAACGGATACCGAAGTTTGTGTTGCCCTTGATGAATGGGAAGTAGATGTATGGATAAATAGCGAATGCGCTGCCCAAGACTTCAATGTTTCCCATGCCTGAGTAGAATGCAGTCACACCGACGGCAGGGTAGTTGAAGCATGTCTGCCAGTAAGATGTGCCGTAAGTCTGTTTCTGCAACGACAACTCGAACATTGGGAAGTGTGCTCTGTAGCCTTCCATCTCATAGTGGTGATGCATGTAAAAACCATAGTTAAGTCTTAAATCGACTTCCATGTTTTTCATTAAATTCTCCATGAATGGTGATTTGGTGTCACCTTCATTTTTGCCTGTAGCAAATGCTTCATTATTAAAATTAAACGAAAAAATGAAGCATAAAATAATCAATAGTAGTTTGTCCTTTTTCATACTGCAAAATTAGTAAATAATTATGAGATTATTAACGAATATTTTAATAAAAAATACCATTGACTGTTGGCTGTTGACCGTTGACTTATTTTTTTATTTTTGCAAAAAAAATAAATGAATAAAGATATGGAAACAAATAGCCAAAAGCCAATAGCCAAAAGCCAAAGTTCAATGGAAGCGTTTCAACGATTGTTAGATATAATGGACAGACTCAGAGTGGAGTGTCCTTGGGATAGAAAACAGACGATAGAGAGTCTTCGTCATCTTACGATAGAAGAGGTTTTTGAATTAAGCCAGGCTATCGTTGATGAGGATTATCAGGATGTTAAGAAAGAACTTGGCGATATCATCATGCATATCGTGTTTTATTCTAAGATAGCGCAAGACCGAAATTTATTTACCATAGACGATGTCATCAACGGAATTTGTGAGAAACTTATAATACGTCATCCGCATGTCTTCGGTGATACTTCGGTGAAAACAGCTGAAGAAGTCGCTGACAATTGGGAAAAGATAAAGCTTACGAAAGAGCAGAACAGAAGTGTTCTCGGCGGCGTGCCTAACGCATTGCCAGAACTCGTGAAGGCATATCGTATGCAGGAGAAGGCTTCAGGCGTGGGATTCGACTGGGAAAACAAGGAGCAGGTCTGGGAGAAAGTCGAGGAGGAAATAAGAGAACTGAAGGAAGAAGTGGATAGCGAGGAAAAGAACAAGGAGCGCATGACAGAAGAATTCGGCGATCTGATGTTTGCCCTCGTCAACTATTCTCGTTTCATAAAAGTGAATCCGATGGATGCCCTCGAAGTGGCGAACAAGAAATTCAGAAGCCGTTTCAACTTCGTTGAAGAAAAGGCGAGAGAAGCAGGAAAGTCGCTCGTCGATATGAACCTCGATGAGATGAATGAGCTTTGGGAGCAGGCGAAGTTAGGAGTTAGGAGTTAGAAGTTAGGAGTTAGGAGTTAGGAGTTAAACGTATACACAAGGTCTGTTGTCCGTAGTCTGTTGTCTTAAAAAATGAAAAAAATATTTCTCATATTGTTGTTTGTTATCAGCTGTCAGCCAATAGCCAACAGCCAACAGCCAATGGCCAATAGCCAATTAAGCAAGAGTTATCTCAAATCATATTGGAACTCGGGATTGACGGTTTTGTCGCAGCCTTTGCATTATGATTGGAAGGACTGGACTGTATTTGGCGGCGTCGCTACAGTAATGACATTGGCGTTCGTCTATGATGATGAGATATATGATTTAGTTGATAGAACTTTCGGTGATAATCATTCGGAAAATATTTCGAAATATACGGATGTCTTTGGCGAGGAATATTTCATACTTCCATCTATTGCCTTAACTTACGCCATAAGTGCGATAAACAAAGACTGTCGCCTCAGAAATGTGTCGCTGGCTGCATTGCAAAGTTTTGTCTATGCTGAAGTAGCTGCCGCAGGATTGAAAGTACTCACATGTCGTCTTCGTCCTTCGGATGTCTACGGTCAACAACCAGCAGCCAACAGCCAACAGTGGTCAGGTCCTTTCGCGACATTCGAAAGCACAGCGTTTCCATCGGGTCATGCGATGCGGGCGTTTTCGTTGGCGACGACGGTGGCTGGATTTTATCCTGACAAGAAATGGGTTGGCATAGTTTCATATTCTTTAGCGACAATGACTTCTGTCGGTCGTGTGATAAGTAAGGAACACTGGACTTCTGACGTTATTGTCGGTGCGGCGCTTGGATATTTCATAGGTCGTGGCGTGGTTAAGTTCAATGAGAAAATCGGTAATATTTCAACTGTTGAAATACAGCCTATAGCGACGAATTGTGGTCTTGGAATCGTTATTAATTTTTAAGAAAAAAAAGTCTAGTTTTTTTCGATTAATAATGCTAACTTTGCAAAGTCTATTTATAAGTAAATCATTGAGTAAAAATGGGTGAATTCTGGAAGAGAACAATATTCGGTTTTCTGTTTGTCGTTGTAGTTTTAGGATGTATATTTCTAGGCGGATTTTATGCTGTGGTTATGCTTGCAGCGGTAGTTGGAGCAGGATCGGCAGAAATAGCAAATTTATATCCTCACGAAAAAGGAAAATCATTGAATGCCATAGTGCCAGCTGTGTCTATAATGTTGTACGTATTCCTTTCGCTCTATTCTCAAAGCCCTGACTCAATAGAGGCTCGTATTTTTGTCTTGCCGATATTTTTTAACATCCCATTATTGATTGCCCTTTTCTCAAAAAAACATAATTACATAGATGTAGTAGGTTCTTCATGGCTTTCGATGATTTTCGTTGCTTTGCCTTGTGGAATCATGACGATGTTTTACAACGAGACTTTGATGGGAACGGATAAAGGTTGGGTGCTTCTTATGTTCGCGTTCCTGTTGATATGGGTCAATGATATTTTCGCTTATCTCACAGGCATTTCAATAGGAAGACATAAACTTTTCGAAAGAATTTCTCCAAAGAAGACGATAGAAGGAAGCATAGGCGGCGCAGTGTTCACTATGTTGATTGCGTATCTTGTCAATCGTTTTGTATTGAACGTATTTTTCTTTGATAATTATATGAGTGATATAGAAGTACTGTTCCTTGCATTAGGAGTTGTGGTCTTTGGAACACTCGGAGATTTGACAGAATCTATGATGAAAAGACGAGCAGGCGTTAAGGACTCAGGCAATCTTATCCCTGGTCATGGTGGAATCTTGGATCGCTTCGACGCTACATTCATGGCTATGCCTTTCGTATTCATTTACCTATTATTAATTTAAAGAAACAATCATGTACATACATAAAAAAGGTTACGGCGTTATTGCTACAGTAATATTAATCGCAGCTATAATAGTAGCGGCGTTCTGGCTTTTCGTTCCAGTTAAATTATTGCAGATATTTATGACGGTCGCTTGCTCCGTAATCGTTTTTTGGAGCTTCACTTTCTTCAGAGTTCCTACAAACAGAGTCACTACGATAGAAGAA
>JAZKYG010000034.1:0-10829 GCA_045612025.1 Bacteroidales bacterium | reverse complement strand
CGGTAGTTCGCCCAAAGTCCGTCGGCATCACGGAATGTCGCGATGCCGCTGTCGGCACTGACGCCAGCGCCAGTAAACACTACTATCCTTTTCTTTTTATCCATATCTTTTTATGTATCAGTTATTAATGTTATACTTTCAATATTTCCATTTGTTTTGTAATAATACGCTTTTATTCTATATATAACAAAAAGTGGTAAAAAATTCAATGAAAAATGAAAAAAATCACATTCTCTTTTTTAACCGCAAAAAAGAGAAACAGAAAAAGCTCGCCGCTGCGTCTAAATCTGCTAAAATTTCACTATCTACGCTGGATAAAAATAAACTCGAGCATTAGTTCAAAACTCTACTCCGAAAGCCCATATTTCCTCAACAGTTTGCTCCATTCTTCTGATTCTAAAAAACTGAGCAGATATGGGTTTATCCTATTGACAAGATATGGCTGCGATGACATAAAGCAATAATATTCTTTATTATTAGGCAGTTCTATCAATGTTATTTTCTTGGTCAAACTCTTTTCTTTCTTCTTGAAATAATAACTTAATGTCGCGCCATCATCAACCAAGGCGTTTATATCTCCTTTCTCCAATGCCTCAAAAGCTTCTTCAAAAGTATCATATTTCTTATATGCTATATGTTTATAATCTAAATAAATTGCGGTGTTTCTTCCTTCCAGGCATCCGACTTTCATTTTATGCAAGTCATGAAGATTGCTTACGTTATTCTGTAATCTTTTCGTCGTTAATTCAGAAGAAATTGTTGCTGTGAAGCCGCTTATTATCAGTATTGCTACCAGCATCCATATCGTCGCGAGTATCTTGCCGTTCTTGCTTTGCGGTGATTTGTCGCCGTAGCCCACTGTCGTCATCGTCACCCACGACCACCAGAATCCGTCAATGATGCCGTTTATCTTATCCGAAAAAGCAGGATTCTCATTTCTTTCTGCAAGCCATATCAATGTTCCGATGCAGAAGTTGATGAACAGCAATAGTCCGATAGTCTTTAAAAAAGCTAACGAAAAGAGATTTTTCACTATCGTCACGAATCCTGATTCGTAATGATTCTCAACGGCGACGCACATCGAGGTGATATAAAACGGCTGCGAGAAGAAAGTGCTGTCGGCATGAGATGAGTTTATCGCCATCGGAGCAATGGATATATTTATTTCTCCTTCAGAAATGTTTGTGATGACGTTCTCGTAATCAGTTCGCACAAAACGATAGTCAATGCTCAAAGAATCTGAAATCACATTCCACAAGTCGATGGTAAGACCACTAATCTCATCATCTTCAATAATGATAAACGGCGGACTATCAGTCACTCCAACCGATAACTCCTCGCCTTCCGCACGAAGCAAGAAACTTGAAGAAATTATTATTATCAATATAAGAAAACGTTTTAACATATTGCCATATTTTCAATACGTTAAAACGTTTAAGAAATGATTTGGTTTTATAAAACTCCTAATTCCTAACTCCTAATTAATTACCATCCTCCACCCAGAGCCTTATACAACTTCACCATAGTTATTTGTTTGTCGCGGTAGGCATTACTGAGACTTATCTGCGCATCGAAATAGTTTCTCTGTGCGTCGAGTACGTCGAGGTAACCGATTACGCCATTGATATATTGTAGCTGTGCCAGCTCCATTGTTGCTTGTGCTGATTCTTTCAAAAGCAATCGTGAGTCGTAAATCTGTTTTATCTTGTCGAATTCAACCAAGGCGTTCATCACATCGTAAAAAGCCGACATGACGACTTTCTCGTAATTGTAACATTCCTGTTCATAAACCGCCTGCTGTGCTTTGTGTTTAGCATTGTTTTTTCCCATATTAAAGACTGGTGACAATAGGTTCGCGCTGATGAAAAACATAGGCGACGACAGTAATGTAGTAAACTGATCTGTCTCAAAACCAAGGTTTGATGTCAAGGCTATCTTAGGAAACATATTGGTATATGCCACTCCTACCTTAGCATTGGCTGCTATGAGTTTCTGTTCGGCTTTTCTCACGTCAGGTCTTCTCTCCATAAGATCTGATGGCAAGCCTACAGGTATGCTGTCTGGCAACACTAAGTTATTCTGTTTCCTGACTCTCTCAACCTTCTTAGGATAACTTCCGGACAATGCAAGAAGTTCGTTTTCCTTCATGGCGATTTTCTTTTCCAAGTCAGGAATCATTGTGGCGGTCTTGGCATATTCCAACTTGGCTTGTTGATATGATGTCTCGCTTGTCAATCCTCCTTCAAAACGAAGCTTGGCGAGCTTCACGCCGTCTTCTCTCGCTAAAAGTGTCTGTTTGACAATAAGCAGCTCATTGTCAAGAGCGATAAGTTCGAAATATATCTCAGCCACTTCTGCCACTAGACTCATCATCAAGGCTCTTTGTCCTTCTATCGTCGACATATATTCCGCAATAGATGCTTCATTGGCCCAGCGTAAGTTTCCCCATAAATCCAACTCCCAGCTGATATTGGCCTTTACTCCATATTCAATGTCATGAGGTTGTTTGTCGAAATCACCTTGATAGTTTAATTTCTCATCTTGGCCATATACACTTACATTTACACCCGGGAAGAAATTGGCATATTCAATCTTTTTTCTTGCAGCCATCTCCTTGACCTTAGCCACTGCCATTTTCATATCTTTATTGTTTTCTAAAGTATAATCAATGAGCTTGATAAGGTTAGTATCGGCATAGACATCCCACCATTTTATATCAGCGAAGCATGTGCTGTCTTCTGTGTATGATATGAATTCAGCAGGCATGTCAATTTCCATCTTCGTATATTCTTTTCCTATCTTGCAAGATGATAAAAAGAACAAGGATAATATTATTGCTATATACTTTTTCATGATGCAGATCTTTTGAATTTGTTTTTGATTTTATATATGATGACGAAGAAGAACGGCACCATTATCACACCAAATATCACTGCGCTTATCATTCCGAAGAACACGCCTGTACCGATGGCCTGACGGCTGGCAGAACCCGGACCGCTCGACAATACCAATGGTATCAATCCTAAGATGAACGCTAATGATGTCATCAAGATAGGACGGAATCTCTGACGTGTAGCCATGACTGCTGCATGTACGACTTCTTCTCCTCTATCCACCATTTCTTTTGCGAACTCAACAATGAGGATGGCGTTCTTGGCCGCAAGTCCCATCAACATGACAAGTCCAATCTGGAAGTAGATGTCGTTTTCCAATCCGCTCACCCATACTCCTAAATAAGAACCGAGTACGGCAACAGGCAATGACAATATCACTGCTATAGGAATGATCCAGCTTTCGTATAATGCAGCGAGGAACAGGAAGACGAAGACGAATACCAAGGCTAATATCACAGCCAGTTTGCCTCCAGCCTGCTTCTCCTGATATGAGAGTCCGCTCCATTCCACGTCGATGTTTTTAGGGAGGTAAGTATCGACAATTTCTTCCATTACCTTTGTGGCTTCACCGGAGCTGTAGCCTTGAGCTGCCTGTCCTCTCACAACGACACTGTTGAACATATTGAATCTGCTGATGCTTCCAGGACCTGTGGTATATGAAGTGCTGCCTAATGAGGTCAATGGTATCATAGTTTTGTTGGCGCCTCTCACATAGAAAAGGTTGATGTTGTTCTGCGACTGACGGTAGTCGGCCTCGGCTTGTATGTAAACGCGATACACTCTGTTGAAGAGGTTGAAGTCGTTGACATAGACGCTTCCTGTATAAGCCTTCATAGTTGAGAATATCTCAGCCATCGGCACTCCCGCAAGACGAGCCTTGTCTCTGTCGACATCGAAATAAAGCTGAGGGATGTCCGACTTCAATGATGTCGACAAACTTGACAGTTCCTTTCGTTTTGATGCATAATACATCAAGGTGTCGGTCGCTGCTACGAGGTTATCGAAGGTTGCATCTGAACGTGCTTCGAGCTGCATCTCGAAACCGCCAGAAGAACCTAATCCTGGGATGACAGGAGGCAATGAGAGATAGACCTTGGCCTCCGGATAACGGGAGAATTCTTTTCTTACCTTATCCATGATGTCTTGTATAGTGGTGTGGTCTCTTTCTTCCCAAGGTTTTAAGATGACTGTCAATTCTGTAGCTGACTGACTCGCTCCAACGCGTGAACTTGATCCGACAACGCTTTGTACATAGTCGACTTCTTCTAGTTGCATGAGATAATCTACGGCTCTATCGGCAACGATACGTGAGCGTTCCAAAGTGGCATTCTCTGGCAACTCCAGCTCTACCTTGAAATATCCTTGGTCTTCAACAGGAAGGAAACTCGTTGGTATGATTTTATTTAATGCCAATATAGATATCAAGATAATGCCGAACCATAACATCATCCTTCTAGGATTCTTGACGAGAGCCAATATCGCATTGCCGTATTTCTCTTCTCCTAGATGTAAGAATTTATTGATGTTTCTAAAGATGAAATTAGGCTTTTCATCGCTTCTTGGTTTCAATATCAAAGAACACATCACAGGACTCAAGGTCAGCGCGACAACGGTAGAAATCAATACTGACACTACGATTGTTATAGTAAATTGTCTGTATAATATGCCTGTTATACCAGCGAGAAAACTAACTGGCACGAACACCGCAGCAAGCACCAATGATGTAGCGATGAGAGGACTTACGAGTGTCTGCATCGCTTTCTTCGTAGCTTCGTAGGGCGACAGATGTTCTTGTTCCATGATACGTTCCACATTCTCAACCACCACGATAGCGTCGTCAACCACAATACCGATTGCCAATACAAGTCCCAAGAGTGTCAATATATTCAAGGAGAAACCGAATATCAGCATGAAGCCGAATGTTCCTATCAATGATATCGGCACTGCTATCAATGGTATCACCGTTGCTCTCCAGCTCTGTAACGAAAGGAAGACGACAAGTATAACGAGCAGCAATGCTTCGAATAATGTCTTATATACTTCTGATATTGATTCAGAGATATAAGTCGTCATGTCGAATGGAATCTCATAAGTCATTCCTTCTGGGAAGTTGAGGCTTATCTCTTCCATCAGGGCTTTCACCTTATTAGCCACTTCAACGGCATTTGCGCCAGGAAGCATATATATTCCTAAGATAGCAGCGTTCTCGCCGTTGATGCCGCTCTCTGTGTTATATGACTGAGCCTCTAATGATATTCTCGCCACGTCACGTAATCTGATTAAAGAACCGTCAGGGTTGGCGCGCAATACTATTTCCTCGAACTGTCCTACTGTAGAGAGACGTCCTTGTGTAGTGATTGGCGTGGTGATGTCAATTCCAGACATAGGAGCCTTGCCCAACTCACCAGCTGCCGACTCTCTGTTCTGGTCCTTCAAACTCTTCTGAAGGTCAGCTATTGTCAAACCGTAGCTCGCTAGTTTATCAGGCTGTACCCATATCTGCATAGCGTAATAACGGCTGCCGATATTAGATACTCTACCCACTCCTGGGATACGTCTGATGAGGTCAAGGACATTAAGAGTGGCGAAGTTGCTAAGATATATCTCATCGAACTTAGGGTCTGATGATGTGAGGCATATCGTCATGAGCTGACTTGGTGACTGACGTTCTACGTTGATGCCGTTCTGCACCACTTCTGCCGGCAATCGTGACTCTGCCAACTTGATTCTGTTTTGAATATCAACAGCTGCCAATTCTGGATTGGTGCCAATGTCAAAAGTCACGGTAGCAGAGAAGCTTCCGGAGTTGGAACTTGTTGATTCCATATATATCATGCCTGGCGTTCCATTGAGCTGCTGCTCTATCGGAGTCGCTACTGCCTGCGCCACTGTGAGCGAACTCGCTCCCGGATAAGAAGCGCTGATCTTCACCACAGGCGGCGTGATCTGCGGATACTGGTCTATCGGCAACATCGTCAAGCCAATGAATCCTAAGATGACTATCAATATTGATATGACGATGGAAAATACCGGTCTATCTATAAAAAAAGAAACCTTCATACTTCTTAGTTTTTGTAATAAAATTCAACTCTATCACCTGGATTCAGCTTATGATGTCCTTCTGTGACGATAAACTCTCCTGCGCTGATACCTCTCTCAACAACAACATTGTTGTTTATCTCAGGTCCTATCTCGATGAATCTTCTCTCCACTGTGGCGTCGGCACGCAACACATATATATATGCACCGCCTTTTTCAATGTCTACAGACTTCAGAGGAACTACGTTAGCGTTTTCTCTTACGTCTAACAACAGCTTGACTTTCGTAAACTGTCCTGGCAACAAGGCTCTGTCTGGATTCGTCATCTCTGCTCTGACAGAGAATGTTCCTGTAAGTTCATCCACTTGAGGCGCCGCGAAATCGACAAGGCCTTTATATGGATATATTGTGTTGTCTGCCAATGTTATGGTGACATGAGGCTGCCAAGAACGAGTGGTGTCTTTCTGACCGAATTCCACGTTTCTTTCTTTTGACTTAAGATAATCCAATGCAGTCATGCTGAAGTCAATCAAGACTGTGTCCATCTTTATTATAGTTGCGAGATGTGACTTCGATGACGGGCCTACCAATGTTCCCAAGTCAGCTTCGCTTTCAGTGATATATCCTGATATCGGTGAATTTACAGTTGTATAACTTAGTTCCAGTTCGGCCTGGTATAAGTCGGCCTCGCTCATTGAGACAGACGCCTTGGCTGTTTCATAAGCGGCAATAGCATTGTCCAAATCCAGTTGGCTGGCAGCGTTTTGTTCATATAAAGGACGAATTCTTTCCAAGTCGCGTTCTGCCTTACGGGCCTGAGCCTGGTCTTTGTTAAGCTGCGCCTTGGCCTTGTCGACTCTCGCCTTATATCTGTCTTGGT
The DNA here is from genome assembly GCA_045612025.1 of Bacteroidales bacterium. Classification (GTDB taxonomy): domain Bacteria; phylum Bacteroidota; class Bacteroidia; order Bacteroidales; family F082; genus Limimorpha. Next base: position 4,016 of record JAZKYG010000034.1, on the reverse strand, counting down.
TGATGATAAATAAAAGCTGGTTCTTATTGATATGTGTTCCTTCCTCGAACAGCATCTTTTCTAAATAACCTTCAACGCGAGCTCTGATCTCAACGAATTGTTGCGCTCTGATACGACCTACATATTCTCCATAGATGGCGACATCTTCCTGCTTTACCTTCTCGACAGTGACCACTGGATAAATCTCTTCTGGTTCTTCCCTATCTAAGAAATGAAAAACCACAGCTGCAGTAACAACAAGTAATATTGCAGTGATGATTAGTTTTTTGTGTTTAGCAATAAAGTTAAGTTTTTCCATATAATTATTAATAATTTAACAATAAGAATTTACAAGCATTATACCAATGGAAACACTATTGATATATGATGATTTAGGTTTTAGTGTTTATTATAATATTCCACAAAGTGTGTATTTTTTCCACATATCACAAAAAAGGGCTAAAGAATATTTAGCCCTTTATCTTTAGACATTAGCCTTTCGACTTTAGTCTTTATTTATCGTTTCATTTGTTGTTGCTGTTGTCTCTGCATCTCTTCCAAACGTTTCTGGAAGTTAGATTTCTTGACTGGTTTCTTCTTAGCTTTTTCTATTTGTTCACGTAATTTATCTTCGTTGATACAAATCTTGAAGATGTACATTTGTGCGAAAGTAAACAAGTTGACCAAGAGGTAGTAGTAACTCAAACCTGCTGAGTAGCTGTTGAAGATACCGAGGAACATGATTGGCATGAGATACATCATCAACTTCATACCTGGCATCGCTTGGTTGCCCTGTGCTTGTTGCATTTGTTTGTTATTGATATAGGTATAAAGTAATGTTGATGCTGTCATCAATAATGTGAACAAACTTACGTGGTCGCCATACCATGGAATATTGAAAGGCAAGTCTAAGATGCTGTCGTATGTTGACAAGTCGTCTGCCCATAAGAATGACTGTTGACGCAACTCGATACTTGATGGGAAGAAACGGAAAATAGCTATCAAGATTGGGAATTGCAATAACATTGGAAGACATCCAGATGTTGGGCTTGCTCCTGCTTTCTTATAAAGATCCATGACAGCTTGTTGTTTCTTCATGGCGTCTTCTTGCTTAGGATATTTCTCGTTGATAGCGTCGATTTCTGGTTTCAAGACGCGCATCTTAGCTGATGACATATATGATTTGAATGCTATAGGCATCAAGCATATCTTGATGATGAGAGTCAATACCAAGATAACGATACCGTAGCTCCATCCATAATGTCCTAACCAATTGAATACGTTAATAACGATGAGTTTGTTAATCCAAGATATGAGTTTTCCGCCGAGAGGAATTTGATCTTCGAGATGTAAATCATATTGTTTCATGACTTTAAAGCTGTTAGGTCCGAAATAATACGACATCTCTATTTTATTATCTTCATTCAAACCATCGAAAGGAATATCGATAACGGCACTCATAGATTTTTGGTAACGTTTGTTTGATGGTCTTGATTTAGTATGCAACTCAACGAAAGCATCATCGAAGCTATCTTTTGATATAAGAGCATAGCTGAAGAACTTCTGTTTGAAAGAAATCCATTTCACACCTGTGCTCAACTCTTTTTCTTCATTAGCTACTTCTGTCTTAGAAAGAGCTTCCACATCGTTGTTTGCATACATATAATATATAGTCTCGAAATTGATGCGGTCGCTGGCTTTTTCTTGCTTGAGAACATCGACAGCCCAGTCCATTGTCATGAAACGTGTGTTAGCTGGGATGATGCCTTTGAGGTTGTTTGTAACAATGTCGAAGCCAATCATATATTGGTCTTTATACATTGTATAACGATATTCCAAATATTTATCTAAGCTCTTGTTGCCTTCTGCGTCGTTGACGTAAGCGCGAAGAGAAACAACTAAAGAATCTCTTCCGTCGAGAGTTATTGTCTCATTACCTTCATAAGGAATACCATTGATATATGGTTCGAAATAAAGGTCGTATGAGTTGAGACCTTTGCCGTCAGCGATGAATTCGAGGTTGAATCTTGATGTCTCTGCATCGAAGCCTATCAATGGAAGTGAGTCGTATGTCTTATAGTCTTTAAGCTCGACTGTCTTAACATAAGCGCCTCTTGAAGAAAGGTCTACTTTAAGCAAATCATTTTCGAGAGTCCATGTCTTGTTTTCGCCTGTTGCTGCGTTTGCGAAAGAACCGTATTGATTGTAACGAGCAGCGTAAGATTCATCTTTTACAGAAGATTTTTCTGTTTCTGCCATGACTGCATTAGCTTCAGCCATTGTGATAGAATCCTTAATGAAGCGTTCTCTGTTGACTCTGTTGATAGAGTCTTGAATGTGACGTTGTTGTGCAAGTTCTTCTTTAGATGGTGTCATCCATACTGACCAACCAATCAAGATACCTAAGATAAGGACGATACCAATAAGAGAATTTTTATCCATATACTTTTATTTAATTTTTAAAGGTGCAAAAATAATATAAACCTATTGTTTTACATCATTTTGCACCTATTTTTCGATGATAAAATATGATATTTTATTGATTATTTTCCGCTATATTCAAGCATAGCTTTCACGAAACCTACGAACATAGGATGTGGTTTTGCCACTGTGCTCTTATATTCTGGGTGATATTGAGAAGCAACATACCATGGATGGTCTTCGATCTCAACTACTTCGACGAGGTTTGTATCCGGGTTGACACCTGTTATCTTCATGCCGTGTTTCTTGAATTCTTCGATATATTCATTGTTGAATTCATAGCGGTGACGGTGACGTTCTGAGATAAGTGTCTCGCCGTATGCTCTGTAGAGGTTTGAGTTTTCATCAACTTTACAAGGATAAGCACCGAGACGCATTGTGCCGCCCATATTGGTGATATTCTTTTGTTCAGCCATGATGTCGATGACTGGATGTTTTGTGTCAGGGCTCATTTCGCGTGAGTGAGCGTCTTCATAGCCGAGGACGTTTCTTGCGAATTCAACGACAGCGCATTGCATACCGAGGCAGATACCCATGAAAGGAATCTTGTTAACGCGAGCATATTCTACAGCGTTGATCTTGCCTTCGATACCTCTGCTGCCGAAACCTGGAGCTACCAAGATACCGTCAACACCTGCGAGGATGTCTTTAGCGTTTTCTCTTGTGATTTCTTCACTATGGATGCTCTTGATATGAACCTTTGTCTCGTTAGCCACACCGCCGTGAATCAAAGCCTCACGGATTGATTTGTAAGCGTCTTTCAATTCAACATACTTACCAACCAAAGCAACAGTGATGTCGTGTTTTGGATTGTGGAGACGGTTCAAGAATTCTTTCCAGTTTTCAATGTCAAGTTTTTCAGGTATTTCTGTGTTTGTCTTTCTCAAGACTTCTCTGTCGAGACCTTCTTCCATCATCAAGATTGGCACATCGTAAATAGAGTCAGCGTCGATACATTCGATGACAGATGTCTTTTCAACGTTACAGAATAAAGCAATCTTTGACTTGATTGATTGAGAGATATGTTTCTCGCAACGGCAAACAATGATGTCTGGTTGAACACCTTGTTCCTGCAATGATTTTACTGAATGTTGTGTAGGCTTGGTTTTGAGTTCTTGTGCTGCCGAGAGGTAAGGAACCAGTGTGAGGTGGATCACTACAGAATCCTGTCCCATTTCCCAACGCATCTGACGAATAGCTTCTACGAATGGTAATGACTCGATATCACCTACAGTACCACCGATTTCAGTGATAACGAAGTCATATTTTCCTGTATGACCGAGAAGTTTGACGCATCTCTTGATCTCGTCTGTGATATGAGGAACAACTTGAACTGTTGATCCGAGATATTCGCCTTTTCTTTCTTTGTTGATAACGCTTTGATAAATACGACCTGTTGTAACGTTATTAGCCTTTGAGGTCGCTGTATTTGAAAAACGTTCATAGTGACCTAAGTCGAGGTCTGTCTCAGCTCCGTCTTCAGTCACGAAACATTCGCCGTGTTCGTATGGATTCAATGTACCTGGATCGATATTGATATATGGATCAAGTTTTTG
>JAZKYG010000033.1:0-18442 GCA_045612025.1 Bacteroidales bacterium | reverse complement strand
TGCATACAACCAGCTGCTGATGTTGAACCGGCTAATGTCAAAATGTTTGTACATTCTTTTTCTTTACACATCATCATCAAAATGTCAGCTGCACGTGCAGTGTCGCGTGATGTGAATGACATATTACGCATTGCATCAACTAATTCTGTTGAATTGTAACTTTTTATGTCGATGTGTTTAATAACATCTTTCAATAAATCTTTTTTCTCCATTGTTATTAAATTTTAATTTGAAACTCTATTTTGTGGTGCAAAGATACATTTTATTATTAACATTTACAAGCAAAACAAAATCATATTTTAATGAAAAAATATAGTATCTTTACAAAAAATTAAATTCATAAAGAAATCATACAAAATGAGAAAGACATTCATCACCATTTTATCAGTTTTAATGCTGGCATCATGTGGAAATTCCAACAAAGACAATAAGAAAACGGAAGCAACACAAGAAGTCGTAACCGTTGAAGAAGATACTTTCGTCAAGAACTTAGACTATAAGACATTCGTGAAGAAAGTATGGGACATTGAAACATATCCCGACTCATTCGCTTATAAAAGCAAGCTTCCTTGTATGATTGATTTCTACGCCGACTGGTGCGGTCCTTGCAAACGCATCGCTCCTATCATGGAAAACATAGCTCAAGAATATGAAGGCAAACTCATCGTCTATAAAGTAAACGTAGATAAAGAACAGAAGTTGCCTATGGTTTTCAAAATCAAGAATATTCCGACAGTATTTTTCCTTCCTACAGAAGGACAGCCTTTATCACAGGTCGGAGCATTAAGTAAAGAAGAATATATCAGTATTATCAACAAGCACCTTATTAATTAATGTCACACATATTTCCAACAGCATATCTTCCTTCAATAGAATACGTTTCCTTGTTTTTAAAAGCCGAGGATGCCTCTATTGAATTGTTCGAGACTTACCAAAAGCAATCATGTCGAACCAGGACCAACGTCATGACCGCAAACGGCATCCAGACACTGACGATACCTGTGATAAAGACAAACGGCAATCACACATTGACAAAAGATATCGAAATAAGTTACAAGGAATCATGGCAACAGATTCATCTTCGCTGCTTGGAATCTGCTTACAGAAAATCAGCTTATTTTGACTATTACTTCCCTTATTTCGAAAAGATTTACAAGCAGAAATTCAACACATTAGTTGAGTTAAATGATTTTTGCCTAAAGACTATTCTGAAGATAATGAAAGTCAAGAAAGATTATTCCTACACCACCGACTTTGAAAAAATCATCGATGAAAACGATTACAGGATTTCATTATCAAAAGGTACAAATAAAATAGAGATGAAACCTTATTATCAAGTCTTTGCCGACCGACATGGTTTCATCCCTAATTTATCAATAGTCGATTTGCTCTTCAACGAAGGACCTAATTCAATTCATAATTTATAATTCACAATTCATAATTATTTTTCCTTCAATTATGCATTATGAATTATGCATTATGAATTACTCAAACTGGGTATGCTATTCTAACATGATAGATATTCTTTAACTTCTTCTTGAACACCTTCTTGATCGTAGTAATATCACGGAATGTCAAGTTTGCATTATCGAACTGATTATCCTTAATCTGAGTATCGATAATATTATCGACGAGTTTATTTATCGCCTCTTCTGTCTTATCGACGAGACTGCGTGAAGCAGCCTCCACAGAATCTGCCATCATCAAGACAGCAGTCTCTTTAGTGAACGGAATTGGTCCGTGATAACGGAAATCTTGCTCATCGACCTCTGTCGGATCAACGCTATCACGAAGCGCCATTTGATAGAAATATTCTGTCCTTCTTGTTCCGTGATGAGTTCTCACAAAGTCGATAATCTGTTCCGGAACATGATATTTTCTACAAATCTCAATGCCGTCAATAACATGCTGAATGATAATAGATGCGCTTTCATGATACGACATATCCTCATGCATATTATATTTACTGCTTTGATTTTCTGTAAAATACAAAGGATTCTTAATCTTGCCTATATCATGATACATCGCGCCTGTACGAGCCAGAAGCATATTACCTCCGATTGCAAACAGAGCCTCTTCACATAAGTCAGCGACCTGCATAACATGTTGGAATGTACCAGGAGCCTCAGACGCCAGCTTTCTCAACAAAGGAGTATTTGTATTACTCAACTCCAAGAGTGTCATATCTGTAACAAATCCAAACAAACGCTCGAACAAGAATATCAAAGGCAATGTCAACATTGTGAACAAAGCATTCATTGCAAAGATTCCTATATCATTCCAGCTCACATTTTCCAATCCAGAATCAAATATCAATGCAATGCCAAGTCTAAGGATTATATAAGCAAAGAAAACTATGGCTGATGTGAAGAAATATTTAGAACGCGAAGTCTTATTTGCCAAGACAAATATAGCCACCAATGAAACAAAGAACTGTATCACAAAATATTGATATGAATTTGGAACGGCCAAACTTATAATAAACAATGTCAATGTCTGTATATAAATAGAAATTCGCGCATCAAAGAATGTCACCAAAAGCATAGACAATATAGTCACTGGCATCAAAAACATCATATTAGGCACATGCTTGATTATGACAAACGAAGGAAGAATAACCAACAACATCATAACTAGAATCATGGTTATAGACCTGGACTCCTTCAACAATTCAGGGCGTATCAATTTGATTGCCATGAATAAGAATAAAAACACCAATGAAACTATAAGTATTTGTCCATAAAGACTGAAGTTCTTGTTAAACAAACTGCCGTCAGAATTCATCGCATCATATTCTTTTCTTAACGAATTGATTATATTATATTTTTCATCAGTGATAAGTTCACCTTCCGATATTATCAACTCATCTTTTTGAACCATTCCGAAAGTAAGAGAAATAGCAGCCAAGGCCTGTTCTTCCGATTGTTTTGTCAAATCTTCAGAATAAACAACATTCTGATTAAGATAAGCCAACAATAGCTTATTTATCAATGACTTATCCACATCAACATCCAAATCAGCCAAATAATCGGAGGCAAATTCCGTAGCCGTCTTCATAGTATAGAAGTCACGGAACGACTTGGTTTTAACAACTCTCTCCCTAACCACATCTATCATAGATTCTGGTTTCAATTCAATTGTTGATATATTGGTAATAATACCCTTATTAGTTATTGTATCATACAATTTTTCCAAAACAGCCTTATTTTTCAACTTATCATTTTCAGAACCATACCACTGACTTTCGAAATCCTGAAGCATCACAACCTTATTATTTTTCGACATATTGACATCGAAAACAAATATTGGATAAAAATCCTTAAGCGAAGCCTCCTCTTCCACCTTCAACTGTTCAGCAGTCTTGTAAATCGGAAAATTAAACGGAGCATACAAAGACTCATACTGCCACGGACGCATTTTATGGTATTCGTATTTAAACTTTGCGGTTCTAGGCATTTGCCATACCACTAAAAACAATGCCAGCATAAAAGCCAAAACCGTAAATATAACTTGGTACGAATGACCTATCTTTGATAAAAGAGAAGATATTTTACTCATTGTCAGTTTTTTATTAAGGTAAATAAAAAAATTATGTTTAAAAACAAAACTCTTGCTAAGATACAATATTTTTTCATAACTTAGCAATCATAATAATTAAAAAATGAGATACGGAATTTGCAAATTATCGGTAGTTCCAATGAGAAAAGAAGCTTCACACACAAGCGAATTAGTCTCAGAACTATTATTCAACGACATTTATTCAATCATTGACGAAAACGAAGAATGGCTGAAGATACAATGCATGTACGATTCATACGAAGGTTGGATAAGGAAGCTTCAGCACGAAGAGATAACCGACGATGAATACCATGACTATATTTCAAAAGAGAAATATATAGTCAATATGCCCACCATATATCATGACGATATGATATTGACTTTTGGAAGCAAAGTATTTGAACATATTGACGGCGTCATTCCACTAAGCAAAACTTACAATTCCGAAACAATCACAGAATCTGCATTCAAGATGCTTAACGTCCCTTATCGTTGGGGTGGCAAAAGCGTTATGGGTATCGACTGCTCCGCTTTTGTTCAGTTATGCGCAAAGGTCGCAGGTTACAAACTGCCGAGAGATGCGTCGCAACAATATGATTTCGGAGAAAGCGTAGATTTGTCTGAAGCCCAATCAGGCGACATCGCCTTCTTTGAAAACCAAGACCATCGCATCATACACGTAGGTATCCTGTTGTCGAGAAATATGATAATACACGCTTCAGGGAAAGTCCGCATCGATGCCATCGACAGCACAGGAATTTTCAATAAAGAATTAGGCAGATATACACATTACTTAAATAAAGTAAAGAGACTGAAGTAAAAGTTTTAACATTTTTTAACTTTTATTTCTGACACAAAATAATTATATTTGTAGCGACATAATTTAAAAAATCAACTATCAAAAAATACTATTATGAACAACGCATTATTTCAGTTTGCCAAACCTGCTAACGAAGCAGTAAAAGAATATAGACCTGGCAGTCCAGAACGTATTGCTTTAGAAGAAGAACTCAAAAGACAATCCAACGAAGTTGTCGAGATACCAATTATAATAGGTGGAAAAGAAATCCGCACTGGCGACATTGGCGAAGTTGTTATGCCACACAACCACAAGCACGTCGTTGCGAAATATCATAAAGTCACTGAGAAAGAAGTGAACATGGCCATTGAAGCCGCATTGAAAGCCAAGAAGGAATGGGAGAATATTCCTTGGGTTGAACGCGCTTCTATTTTAGCTCGTATCGGACAGCTCCTTGCAACAAAATATCGCGCAAGAATCAACGCGGCTTGTATGTTAGGACAAAGCAAGAACGCTTTCCAAGCAGAAATCGATGCGGCATGCGAAACAATCGACTTCTTCCGTTTCAACAATTACTATGCAGGCAACTTATATTCAGAACAGCCATCATCATCTCCAGACCAGTTAAACAGAACAGAATATCGTCCTTTAGAAGGTTTCATCATGGCTGTGACACCATTTAACTTCACTTCCATCGCATCTAACCTCAATATGACACCTGTTTTGATGGGAAATACAACTATCTGGAAACCATCAACAACAGCCTTGTTATCAAACTACCACATGATGCAGATCTTTATGGAAGCCGGTTTACCAGAAGGCGTTATCAATTTCTTGCCAGGCAAAGGTTCCCTCATCGGTAATGTAGCCTTGAGCAATCCTAACCTTGCAGGCATCCACTTCACTGGTTCTACAGGAACATTCCAAGGCTTATGGAAAGGCGTAGGCGCTAACATCAACAATTATAAATCATATCCAAGATTAGTTGGAGAGACTGGTGGCAAGGACTTCATCTTCGCACATAGTTCTGCAAATCCTAAAGAAGTAGCGACAGCCATTGTCCGTGGCGCATTTGAATTCCAAGGACAGAAATGCTCAGCAGCATCACGCGCTTACATCCCTGCTTCATTATGGAACGACGTAAAACAATATGTTGGCGAAATGCTCAGCACAATCAAGGTTGGCGATGTAACAGACTTCACCAACTTCGTCAACGCCGTCATTGACGAGGCTTCATTCGACAACTGCAAAGGCTACATCGACAGAGCAAAAGCAGCAAGTGACGCCGAAGTGATATTTGGAGGAAACTGCGACAAATCAGTGGGTTATTTCGTTGAACCAACAGTCATTTTGACAACAAACCCTAAATACGAGTCAATGGCAGAAGAAATCTTCGGACCTATCATCACAATCTACGTTTATGATGACAAAGACTTCGTCGAGACACTCGAACTCTGCGACAGCACATCACCATACGCATTGACAGGCGCTTTCTTCGCATACGATTTGAAGGCACAAAGAATCGCAGACGAAAAACTCAAATATGCCGCAGGCAACTATTACATCAACGACAAACCAACAGGAGCCGTCGTAGGTTGCCAACCATTTGGCGGTTCTCGCGCATCAGGAACAAACGACAAAGCCGGCGGCTTATGGAACCTCATCCGCTGGACAAACCCTCGTTCAATCAAAGAAACATTCGTTCCTGCAACAGATTACGGATATCCTTTCTTAGCAAAATAACATAAAGAAAAATATTAACGTTTGAGGCGTGCTATTTCAGTGCGCCTCATTTAATTTAAAAACATATGAGAAAACTTTTACTGCTTACTATCGCAATTCTTCTTTTCAAAACATCATTTTCACAAGAAGAAATCAGAGTTTTATTCTTAGGCAACAGTTATACTTATGTCAACGATTTGCCTAAGATGATCGAAGACATCGCAACTAGCGAGAACAAAGTCTTCACCCACGAATCTGTCACTCCTGGAGGTTGCACATTATTCCAACACGTGGAGAGTCAGACATCATTATCAAAAATACGCCAAGGCAATTGGGATTATGTCGTTTTGCAAGAACAAAGCCAGCTTCCCGTAATAGACTATTATCGCCACAACACATTAAAGCATTCTTATAAAGCATTATACGACAGCATTATGCTTTACAATCCTAGTGCGAAAGTTGTAGGTTATATGACTTGGGGACGACGTTACGGAGGACAGCAATGCGTTAACTTTGGAGAAGGTTTGTACTGTAGCGCCGAATTTGTAGATTTCAACCATATGCAAGATACACTGACAGCTGCTTATTGCGAAAATGCATACGCTACAAACTCATACGTAGCGCCTGTAGGTGAAGCTTGGAAAGCCGCTCTAGCGACAGATCCAAGTCTTGTTCTACATAGCAGCGACAACAGTCACCCATCATACGATGGAAGTTATCTAGCAGCATGTGTTTTCTACTCCGTTTTCTGGAACAAAACACCTATAGGCATTTATCACGATAAACAAATCAATGATGCAAAAGCAGAATTATTACAAACAATAGCCAACGATGTATTTTTCAACAATCTTGAAAAATGGAATTTCTCCACAGAAAACATCATCGAGAATTCAGTCAACAGGAACTACAAAATCATCAGCAATCCTAACGACAACAAAGTTACTATTGAAAACAAAAGCGAGTCATCTCTCAATGTAAAAATCTTTAACATCAATGGAACTTTACTCAACGAAAAAGACATCAACCACTGCGACAGTTTAGAACTAAATGACGCCAAAGGCATCTACATTATACAAATAACCGAAGAATACAGCAAACTTAAGTTTTCAGAGAAAATCGTCAAATATTAACCAAAAGCCTAAAACGTGTCACTTTTAGGTTTAAAACCATCAAAAAATTCACCCCTAAAAGTGACACTTCAACCACATCACGCCAAAAATATACGATTTTTTAAGACCGTATTCTTAATTTTAACCACACAATATTTTTTCCAGCGTCTTTTTACCCCATATTTATATTTTTTACTACATATTTATATTTTTATTTACTTACTTTGTGCCGTTAAAAAAAACTAAACAAATCATGGAAGTTAAAAGACTTTTTGACATCTTAAAATTGTATGTAGAAAACAATCCTGACCAAGATGTCGCATTAGCAAGAAAAGAAAACGGCAGCTGGAGAAAATTCAGCATTCAAGAATATGTTGAAACAACAAACAACTTAAGTTACGCCTTCATAAAACTTGGAATCAAGAAAGACGACAAAGTTGGTATCATCTGCAGCAACCGTCCAGAATGGAATATGCTTGACATGGCCATCATGCAAGTCGGAGCTATATCAGTTCCAATTTACCCAACAATCAGCCAAGATGACTATCGTTATATCATCAACGACTGCGGAGTTAAACTCGTTGTTTTAGAAGGCAACGCTGTTTTGCAAAAAATAGAATCCGTCAAAGCAGAAACTCCTAAACTTGAAGCAATATACGCTCTTTCAACAAAATGCGACTATCCTACTTTCGAAGAATTAGTCGAGTTAGGAAAAGAGAATCAAAATCCTGAAGAATTAAAGGCACGTGAAGAAAGCGTAAATGAAAAAGATTGCGCTACAATCATCTACACATCAGGAACAACCGGCAATCCGAAGGGCGTAATGCTTTCTCATTACAATATCGTAAGTCAATTAAAGAACTTAGAACAGATTCCATCAAAATGGTCAAAGAAAGCTTTCAGTTTCTTGCCAATCTGCCACGCATACGAAAGAATGTTGGTATTCTTATACCAATACCTCGGAATGTCTGTATATTACGCAGAAAGTCTTGCAACAATTGCTTCTGACTTAAAGGACGTTCAACCAACAATGATGAGCGCTGTTCCACGCTTACTTGAAAAGATTTACTCAAAAGTAAAACAAAGCGGAAGAAACAACAAAGGCATCAAGAAAGCCATCTTCTTATGGGCATTGAACTTAGCCGAAAGATATAAAATAGATCCATGCAACAGAACATGGTTCTACAACCAAAAACTCAAAATCGCCGACGCATTAGTTTACAAGAAAATCCGCCAGACATTAGGCGCAGAGAACTTCGACATCGTAGTATCTGGCGCTGCAAGTATCCAACCAAACATCGCTGCATTCTTCTCAGCAATCAAGATGCCTATCTTCGAAGGCTATGGTATGACAGAATGTTCACCTGTTATCGCTGTATCTTGCAGATTACCTCACGGCCGTGAAATCGGAACTGTTGGTTTCGCTCTTCCAGGCGTTGAAGTCAAAATCGCTGACAACAAAGAAATCATCTGTCGTGGACATAACGTTATGATGGGATATTATGGTCAACCAGAATTGACAAAAGAAGTCATTGACGAAGATGGCTGGATGCACACTGGCGACCTTGGCGAAATCAACGAATACGGACAAGTAAGAATCACAGGAAGATTAAAGAACTTATTCAAGACATCTTTAGGCAAATACATCAACCCTGACGTCATTGAAGGCAAATTCGCTGAATCAGGCTTCATCGAAAACATCGTTGTTCTCGGAGAAAACCAAAAACACGCTGGCGCTATCATCGTTCCTGATTTCGCATTCTTAAAGACTTGGTGTCAAAAACACGAAATCAAATACACCAACCCACAAGAAATGATCAAAAATAGCGACGTCAAAAAACGTTTTGCTGAAGAGGTAAAGAAGATAAACCAAAACTTCGGCGACACAGAAAAGATCAAATGTTACGAACTCGTCGCTGACGAATGGAGTGTTGCCAACGGCATCTTGACTCCAACATTAAAAGTCAAGAGAAGCGTAGTAAAAGAAATGTACAAAGATCTTATCAACAAAATGTACAAAGATTGATTAAGAATTTAATCAACTAAAGACATAGAAACTCTCCTACTTAGAGTTTTTAGTTCATCATCAAAGTTATTAGTAGGCAAAGGTTGCGAATCTCCGCAGCCTTTTGTTTTTATTTAAACTAAGGGCAATACCTTAATAACATCCATAAAAAAAACAATGAAGACCTTAACCAAAGCCTTCATTGTTTTTTTATTTTTAGTAAAATTTATTTTCTATTTTTCTTTGCTGCTTGCAAGGTGTTATAAAGCAAAGACACTATTGTCATTGGTCCTACGCCACCAGGCACTGGAGTGATTTTTGAAGCTTTCTTATATACTTCATCGAAATCCACGTCACCGATAATGTGATAACCTTTTTCAGAATCATCCTTGATACGATGGATACCCACGTCAACGACTACAGCACCTTCTTTTACCATATCAGCTTTAACGAAATGAGGCTGACCTACCGCAACGATAAGGATATCTGCCTGACGTGTTATCTCTTCAATATTCTTTGTCTTTGTATGGCATATTGTCACTGTTGCATCAACGCCTTTTCTTGAAAGCATCACGCTTATCGGAGTACCCACGATATTTGAACGGCCGAGCACCACAACATGTTTACCTGATATTTCAACATCGCTGCGTTTTAGAAGTTCCAATATTCCGAAAGGTGTTGCTGGAAGGTAGCATGACTCACCGAGCTGCATGAGACCTATATTATATAAGGTAAATCCGTCAACGTCTTTATCCGGGCTGATAGATTGAATCACTTTTGTTTCGTTGATATGATCAGGGAGTGGCAACTGAACGATGAAACCATCCACTTCTGGATCATTATTCAAGAAACTGATAGTATCGAGTACTTCTTTTTCAGTAGCTGTAGCCTTCAATCTATAGACAGAAGATATCATGCCTACGCTTCTTGAAGCTTTTTCTTTAGAAGCCACATATGTTAAGCTTGCACCATCTTCACCGACTATAACTGCTGCGAGATGTGGGGCATCTTGACCATGATCTATCATATTAGCAACCTCAGCTGCTATTTCTTTTTTTATTGTTGCGGCAATAAGTTTGCCATCAATGATTTTATTATCAGCCATAATATCAAGTTTTATTATGTTTATCTTCTTCTCATTTGTGACATCATCTGCATCATTTTCTTTGCACCGCCTGTTGTCATCAATCTCATCATCTTTGATGTTTCTTCAAATTGTTTTATCAATCTGTTGACTTCAACGATATCGGTACCGCTACCCATTGCTATTCTTCTACGACGGCTGCCGTTCAAGATTTTTGGGTTTTCGCGTTCTGCTGGTGTCATTGAACCGATGATAGCCTCTATGCTCTTGAATGCATCTTCATCGATATCTTCGTCGCTAATTTTATTCATTCCTGGAATCATAGCAGCGAGATCTTTGATATTACCCATACGTTTGATCTGCTGAATTTGTTTTAGGAAGTCATTAAAATTAAATTCATTTTTAGCTAGTTTCTTCTTAAGTTTAGCTGCTTCTTCTGCATCGAATTGCTCTTGAGCTCTTTCTACGAGTGTTACGATGTCACCCATACCGAGGATACGGTCGGCCATACGTTTTGGATAGAATATGTCGAGAGCATCCATTTTCTCGCCGAGACCGACGAACTTAATAGGCTTGTCAACGACAGAACGTATTGTAAGAGCAGCACCACCGCGTGTATCACCGTCTAACTTTGTAAGAACAACACCGTCAAAATCGAGACGATCGTTGAATGCCTTAGCTGTATTGACAGCATCCTGACCTGTCATTGAGTCAACGACAAACAATGTTTCATGAGGATTTACCTTAGCCTTAACAGCCGCGATTTCATCCATCATTTGCTCATCAACTGCAAGACGGCCAGCGGTATCTATGATAACGACGTTCTTGTTATGTTCTTTTGCATATTTGATAGCATTATCAGCAATGCTTACTGGATCTTTGCTTTCAATCTCGGTATATACTTCAACTCCTACTTGTTCACCCAAGACCTTCAACTGATCGATAGCTGCTGGACGATAAACGTCACCTGCTACGAGAAGCACGCTCTTACCTCTCTTGCTCTTCAAGAAGTTAGCAAGTTTTGCTGAGAATGTAGTCTTACCAGAACCTTGGAGACCTGCTATCAATACTATTGCAGGATTAGCCTTGATGTTAATTTCTGTATGTTCACCACCCATCAACTCTGCAAGCTCATCATGAACAATCTTAACCATAAGTTGTCCTGGTGATACAGATGTCAATATCTTCTGTCCTAATGCTTTTTCTTTGATGTTGTTGGTAACATCCTTTGCTATCTTGTAACTAACGTCAGCGTCCAAAAGAGCTTTTCTAACCTCTTTCAATGTTTCAGCGACGTTAATTTCTGTTATATGACCTTGACCTTTTAATATCTTGAACGAGCGTTCAAGTTTCTCACTTAATCCTTCAAACATGTTCTATTTTATTTTTGTGCAAAAGTAATGATTTTTTTCTAAAAACTCAAGTATCAAAACCTCAAAAATTCAAAAACATATCATCAATAAGAATTGAACAAATCGAAATGATACTGCATATATGCCTTACCGTCCAGAACAACACTATCTGCTATATTTTTCGGCAGGTTATTCTTTATAAAATTTCCTGTGTTTGAGTACACGAATTCACCTTCTGGTGTCTTCCAGCCGAGTCCCTGGTTCAACTCAAAAAACGCAAATGGTTTGTAACATTTTCCAAACACATCCTTGCTCCAGAAAAACTCATCGTGGCTTTGTCCCAATTGCGCCAATATAGTCGCTGGCAAATCCATATTTCCACAGACCTTATCAAAAGTCTTACCTCTCAATGAATCTTCCAAAGGTTCACCATAGATCAACATAGGAATCCGATGATGTGCAAATGATTCCAATCCATGATTCTTATATGATGTATGACTATGGTCTGCAACAAACACAAACAAGGTATTATCATACCAAGGTTGTTCTTTTGCCTTATCCATAAACATCTTTATTGCCATATCGGTATAATGTCCGGAATTGACATATTGCTTTTCAATTTTAGGCCATTCTAATCTTTCAAAAGTCTTAGGATGGTCATAAGGCGAATGCGTGCTTTGCGTAAACAAAGTACTGAAAAAAGGCTGCGGATATTTTGACACCTGCTCTGCATACCACGGCATAATATCCGTATCATGATAACCAAGCTTTCCTTTATGGAAACCTTCGTGTATATCTTTTGCCTCTACAATATCATCGAATTCATTATAACGTAGATAAGACAAAATATTACCATAATTCAATTCACCACCGAAATAGAAACTAGTATGATATCCTATAGTATCCATCTTTTTCACCAAAGACGGAACAGCATAATACTTATCAGGATGATTTGTCATTGTCGTCACTGGCATTCCTGGCAGGCCTCCGAACAAAGAAGTCATTGCATGTTGAGAACGATTTGCACTAGCGTAGATATTTGTAAACAGCAGACCTTCTTTCTCCAGTTCATGGAAATTCGGAGTGATTCCAGGTTCACCGCCCAACGACTCAATCAAATCGGCAGACCAGCTTTCCAAAAGGACAACAATTATATTAGGCTTTTCCATCTTCAATATAGACATCGTTGAATCACAGGACGTTTCATGAAGGGCAATCGTTCTTTTCTTTGCGGAATCTAAATCCATATAATTAAAATGAGCCTTTGACTCCACAAGCTTTGAGTTCAAGATGTTTTCCACAAGATAGTAAGCCGGATTGACACACATCTCGTTAGCCAACTTATGACTGCTGTAATACACCTTGCTTGAAGTAATCGGTATATCATTAAAACCACCTCTCATACCCAAGAAAAGGAATCCAAGAGTCAAGACACAACTGCCTGAAAGTATCATATTATTTGTTTTCTTCTCTTCCCTATTGGAAGGCAAACCATTAGGTTCTACGAATTTAGTATAGAACCAACAGAACAATATCGTAAAGAATGTCCATAAGACTATCAGCAATAATGTTTGTTCTGTCTCAGCTGTATTTATCACTTCTGTCGGATTCTCTAGATACATCAAGGCCCTGTAAGACAGTTTAGTTCTCCATTCTCCATAAATGCCGATATCACCAAAAGCAATGAGGTTATATACCGCGACCATCAGATAAAAATACCATCGCAACGGTCCGAATAGCGAATCCTTATCAACAGCAAGGGAAACGAACATATAAATGGCAGGCAACACCAGAATAAAACACGCAGTTGATATATCTAAAGGCAAAGCCGACCAGAATCCTTTCATTATCTCAGCAAAAGGAATCTCCTCAAGGTTCACAAGAGTCCAATACTTTGCTAAAAAAACAATTCTCATCGTTGCAAAAAGCACCAACAAGAAAAGCAACATCCTAAATAATGTGAAAAGAAGTTTTTTCATATTTTCATTGACTAAAGAAAAAGTCTAAAGGCTAAAGAACATTTTTCTTTAACCCTTAGACTTTTGTCATTATACGTTATAATTTCTTGCTCCGAAGATTTTGCTTCCCACTCTCACCATAGTAGCGCCTTCTTCTATGGCTATAGGATAATCGTCTGACATTCCCATTGATATTTCCTTGAAGGAATCATTGCCGCTGAAGTAATTCTCCTTCAATGTATCAAATATATTCTTGAGATTTTTGAACTCGTTTCTAACCTGAGCAGCGTCATCGGTAAATGTAGCCATTCCCATCACGCCAACGATATTAACATTTTTCAAATCCTTAAAGCTATCCGACTCTAATAAGGACTTCGCCTCTTCTATATCAAGACCGAATTTTGTATCTTCTTGAGCTATATGAAACTGAAGCAAGCAATCAATGACGCGACTGTTTTTAGCAGCTTCTTTATTGACAGCTTCGAGAAGAGACAGGCTGTCGATAGCATGTATCAATGTTACAAACGGTGCGATATATTTTATCTTGTTTGTCTGAAGATGACCTATGAAATGCCACTGAATATCATCTGGCAGCGCTTGATGTTTGTCACGCATTTCCAAAGCCTTGTTTTCGCCGAAGATACGTTGTCCTGCGTCGTAAGCATCTTGCAAATCAGACACCGGTTTTGTTTTTGAAACAGCAATAAGAGTGACATTAGAAGGGACTGTCGCTCTGACAATATTTAGATTTTCTTGTATCATTATTTTGTTTTTTTAAGAATTACAAAGATAACAAAAGACTATGGATAACAGTCAACGGACAAGAGATTTTTTTGATTCAAAAAACCATTATGACTTATTGCCTAATCTATTTATTGACTTATATATTAAAAGTAAAGCCAAAACATAAACCACCCAAAGAGTTATCGTTTTAACCCAGTTGATATGATCCAATCTTTGTTTTATTATTTCACTGTTCTCATGGCGTGTTATCGGGTTGAGATATAATGTTGTTCCGTCTTTGAATTCAACTTCCGTCCTCACGTAAGTATCTTCAGCTTTAACAACATAAAACGCCGTGTGATTATCATTTTGAACATCAAGTTCTTCACCACCTTGACCTATGAATCTTATCTTTGAAAAAGGCTTAGAAGCAGATATTAATAATGTATCACCACGAAGGTCAACCTGTGTTATATAAGGAAGGTCTTGTTTAAGACGTTTCATTTTTTTCACCAAAGCCTCTCCCCATATCAAGGGGAAGTCGACGCCTACAGCATTGCCGCTTTCCAAAGATTGAAGCAATTGCTCTGCTTCATTTTCAGGAGCATTGACCATAGTAAAACGAAAAGCGACTTCTGTAATATCCTTAACATCATGCGAGTCGTCATTACCTATAAGATAAACCAGATGTCCATTTGAAAGCGCCGTATCCCAATGCGCTGTCGAGATAACAAATCCATTCAGCACCTCCATCAGATTATAATTGCTTAGATATTTCATATCTTCAACGAGATAGCCTTGCTTTACAAAAGAAGGATGCGCTGGAACAACGAGACGGCTATGTTTTGCAAGACGATTCAACGTATGCTGCTTCATACTAAGGTTCTGGAAAGCGAAATAATCGAGGCGACGCACCTTCTCTGCTCCCAGACAAAGCTGATGTATCTTGAAAATACCGTAACCATGTTCATACGTTGGAATAAAACTCGGATTTACAGAATCGTAATAATTTATCTTGTTATAATCCGAAATGCCGATATGGTCAAAACCAAGAACAGAATAAACACTATCCACCATTTCATTAGTGTTCACTCTTCCGTTGGTAAAACCTCCGAACTGACGCGTATGCGCATGAAAGTTGGCCTGAATCCAATTATCCGGATTCATATCTTTATATGGATTATGCAGATAAGTTCCATGGAATGGCTTCGGTTCATCGAAAGAATAAGAAGGTCGGAAAAGACTTATCGCGACAACAATCGCGACAAAACCCAAGATTATATATAGTGTATACTTCAGAATTCCTTTCATTTTTAGAGTGTAAAATTTAGAGTGTGAGAGTGTAGAGTTAGTTCAAAAGCCAAAAGCCAAAAGCCTTAGTTCTTAGTTCTCGAACATTGCAAAGATAAAAAAAGAGGCGTATTATCTAGACGCCTCTACTGAAAATATTTTTTCTTCTGTAGTTATATCGAAAATCTTCTTCACCGTCTCATAATTTGTAAGATCTTCATTTTGATGTTTTGAATATAAGACCGCATCAATAAGCACAACCTTGAACTCCATGTCTGAGTTATAGAAATCACAAGGATTCTGATGTTGTTTAAGATCAGAATTGGTCCAATAGATTGTCAACATATAATCATAATAAACAGTTTCCAATGTCGCAGAATATTGGTCACTTGGATAAAGTGTCAATGGAAGCTGATGCCAGGCATAAAAATCTTCACCTGGATTTTCCATATAAACGAGAACTGCGCCATAATCAACCATATCATAATCTATTGCATCCCATCCCAAATCGAGATACCAGTTACAAGCATTTTCATCCCATCCCCAGTCTTCTGCTGTCACCTTCACAGTTCCAGTCTGTACATTGGCGTTTCCGTCTTTGCCAGGACGACCTGGTTCACCTTGAGGACCTTGACATGAAGTGATTGCAAACAAAGACATTACAAAAAATAGAGCAAAAGTTTTCAATGTTTTCATAGTATGATGTTTTTATTTATTGTTAAAAAAATGACAAGCGATTTTGTTCAAATATTATACCAAAAACTAGTCAATGCGTCGACGAGTTTTTATATCTATAAGTTTTTCTGAGATTTTGAGATTTTGAATTTCCGAGATTTAAATAAAGTCTTATTTTTGCAATATGAAAGATAGGAAATTCATAGTGCATCTAAGTGGCGTCATCGCCATGGTTTTCTGGGGATTGTCATTTATTTGGTCAACGCAGGTCTTCGAATATCTGAACCCAACAACCACTATTTTCTTCCGTCTTATCATATCAAGTGTTTTCTTGGGAAGTCTGTTACTGATTTTACGACTTTTTGAGAAAGTAAACAGAAATGACTTGAAGTTATTTGCGCTTGCTGCATTGTTCGAGCCTTTCCTGTATTTCATATTCGAGAGTTACGGATTGCTAAACGCCGCTCCTGTGGTGAGTTCCGCAATCATAGCAACGATTCCTCTATTCACTCCTATCGCGGCTTTCTTCTTCTTAAAAGAAAGACTTACGCCTTGGAACATCGCCGGATTCATCATCTCATTCTTTGGTGTGATATTCATGTTATTAAATAAAAATTTAGAATTGACAGTATCATTAAAAGGCGTCATCTTCTTATTCAGCGCAGTGATGGTAGCGGTAGCATATTCTATTTCTTTAAGAAAATTAACATTGTTATATAAACCACTGACAATTACATTTATACAAAACGTAATCGGCATGATATATTTCATACCGATGGTTTTCATTATGGAGAAAGTAACGCCTTCAGACATAATAGGAATTAACCATTATATAATTCCATTGGTATCGTTAGGCGTTTTTGCCAGCTCCATTTCATATACCTTATGGGCATTCGCCTTCAGCAAACTTGGCGCAGCGAAAGCTAACATTTACAGCAACTTGATTCCTGTCTTCACTGCCATTTTCAGTTGCATCATCATCAGAGAAAGTCTCAACACACAAAAGATATTAGGAATATTATTAGTCATTGGCGGACTTATTTTATCACAGTTAAAATTCAGAAATCATGATAACAAGCAAAACTAACCCAAAGATAAAGAATGTCGTTAAGTTACAGAAATCATCCGAACGTCGCGAGCAGAACAGAATCATCATCGAGGGCAGACGCGAGATTGAACGTGCCGTAGCTTGCGGTTTCGTCGTTGACACATTATTTATATGTAATGACATTTTGAAAGAAGCTGTCAACATTACTGCTAATAATGTAGAAGAAGTGACACTTGAAGTCTTTGAAAAGATTGCTTATCGTGAAGGCAGCGACGGACTTTTAGCTGTTGCTATTCCTAAATATGCCGATTTGAAAAGTTTCAAGCCTAAGAAAAATCCATTGATAATCGTTTTGGAGACAGTGGAGAAACCTGGCAACTTAGGAGCTATCATGCGTACTGCAGACGCTGCTGGCGTTGACGCCGTAATCATCGCTGACCCAAGGACCGACTTATACAACCCCAATGCGATTCGCGCAAGTATTGGAACTATCTTCAGCGTTCCATTGCTTGCCTGCTCATCAGAAGAATGCATCAACTGGCTAAGAGAAAACGAAATAAAGATTTACTGCACATATCTCAAAGCATCCATCGACTATTTAGAAGCCGATTTCAGACAAGGTTCTGCCATCGTTATGGGAACAGAGGCGACAGGAATCTCCGACATCTGGGTTGATGCTGCCGATCAGAATTTAATAATACCGATGAATGGCATAGCCGATTCATTAAATGTCTCTGTCACAACAGCAATCGTTGTTTTTGAAGCGATACGACAAAGGAGAGTTTAAAGCATATTTTGACAGGTTTAATATATTTTTTACTCTTCGTGTCTAATTTATTTATATATTTGCAAAATTGAGCAGAAAAATTTATTTATCGTGGATAAAATATCTGAAATAAACGGAGTTCAATTATACAATAGTTTTATTGCCGGTGCGCAAAAAATATTTGAAAACCAGACACTCCTCAACAATATAAACTACTATCCTGTTCCAGACGCTGACACAGGAACCAATTTGGCATCAACTATGCACAGCATAGTTAACACAGTAAGACCACAAGAAAACATCAAAGATACAGCATTAGCGTTAGCCGACGCAGCCTTGATGGGCGCAAGAGG
>JAZKYG010000032.1:0-2877 GCA_045612025.1 Bacteroidales bacterium | reverse complement strand
CTCTTGTGAGTAAGCGAACTCAGCCAAGACGCTCTTTGGTGATTCCTGAGCTGCTTTGTCGTAAGCGTCCATCAAGTTTGTGATTGTAACTGATTTAGAACCGTAGTCCTTACGAATCCAGTCGGCATTAGGAAGGTTGATTCCGATTGGAGGTGCTGGGAAACAGTCGCCAGCCAATGTTGTGACGATGATACCTTTTGCAGTGACGCCTTTACATTCTTTCTTCTTGTAACGTTCATCTACAGGAGAGTTATCTTCAAACCACTGAGCGTTCTGGCTGATGAGTTCAGCGCGTTTTGTTGCTTCCATGTCTTTGAAGTTGACGACAGCTTCCCAAGTAGCTTTCATTCCCATTGGGTCGCCGTAGTCTTCGATGAAACCGTTGACGAAGTCGATAGTAGAGACAGAGTCTTGTACCCATGCTACGTTATATTCGTCCCAAGTGTTGAGGTCGCCGGTCTTGTAATAATTGATAAGGTGGTTTGTATAATTACGTTGAGCGTCATTTTCTGCGACAGCGTTAGCTTTTTCCAACCAGAAGATTATTTGGTCGATAGCTTCGCCATAGAGACCGCCTGACTTATAAACGTTTTCATAAATCTTGCCGTTTTCTTTCACGAGTTGAGAATTCAATCCGTAAGATATTGGAGTAGCGTCGTTTGGCACTCTCATATCATCATAAAACTTCTCGACTTCTTCTTTAGAGATGTCGCCTTTGTAGAAGTTTGTAGCAGAAGTCTTGATGATATCTTCTTCCCCGCTGCGGCGTGTTGCATATAAATCCTTGTCGAAGATAACAGGAGTGATGAATGTCAAGAACTCTTCAACTGTCTCGTTTTCTGCAAGAGGAAGTTGTTTTGCGTCAGAGTTTTTCACAAGTTCTGCGAAGTAAGCTTCAGTGATTTCTGGGAAGAATTTATCTTCTGCATAATGATGATGGATACCGTTGCTGAAGAAGACGCGTTTTGCGTAAGTCACGAAGTTTTTGAAGTCTTCCGTCTCGCGGTTTCCATTGTAAGAATTAAGGATAGCCTCGTTAGTCTTGCGCACTGTGAGGTTATACTTGAAGTTCTGGTCAGCGAGGATGTCGCGGCCACATTTAGCGGCTTCGCCTAAATAATAAAGGTATTCCTTTTGTTGGAGAGAAAGGTTTTCCCATTCAGGAATTTGGTAACGCATGATTTTAATGTCAGCGAATTCATCGACGAGATATTTAAAGTCGCCGTTTGTTGATAGTTGGTTGCTTGTGTTACAACTACATAGCAATCCAAAAACGCTTAATCCCATAATAAACTTTTTCATTACGATATGATTTTTTAATAATGTGCAAAAGTAGTGTTTTTTATTTCTCCACTTCCCCATCCCAACTCAAAAATCCGGTATTGAGTTCTATGACTTTGAATCCTGATGCCGTCAACTTTTCCGCAGCCATTTTGCTGCGTCGTCCGCTACGACAATAGACTGCGACATTTTTATTCTTATCTAATGTCTTTATCTTTTCATCAAAATCAAAGGCATTGACATCAATATTTATCGCTCCGGGAATGTGTCCTTCAGAATATTCCTTGACTGTACGGACATCCAACAGTTGTACGTCCGACTTCTCAATTTCAATCTTAAATTCTTTTATATCAACGGATTTAAAATCAGATTGAGCTTGGCACGACATCAATATGCTTAATGCCAATATCGTTAATAAATATTTTATTTTCATAAGTTTTATACTTTAATACTATCTTCAAGCTTCCAACTTCTTCAAAGGTGAATTCGAACTATATGGCACCTTTCCTGAAGGAACGACCTTACTTGAACTTTGAAGATGTATGTCCTGGTCGTCGAAGAAGATATGCGCGCCGAAAGCTTTCAGCACCTTGTCTTTAGGCATGCCTCCAAGGAAATAAACCTCATTAACATAAACACCCCATTTCTTCAAGGTATTGATGACTCTCATGTGTGCAGGCGCGCTACGCGAAGAAACGATAGCCAGTCTCAATGGTGAAAGTTCTACCGTAACAGGCAGACTTTCTTGTATCTTGGATAGTTTCTTCAATAATTTAGCAAATGGTCCTTCCTGTAATGGCACATCTTTGTTTTCTTTCTCGTACTTACTGAACGAGTCGATGCCTTCTTTTTTATAACGTAATTCAGAGTCTTCGTTAAACAAGACCGCATCAGCGTCAAAGGCAATTCTCACAGCATTTGTCGCTGGATTGAACTCGGTAGGTGGCTCATAGATGACAGCCGCTGCACAATTGCTATGTGAGTCAATGACGGCCTGTACGCTGTTTTCATCCTTAGACAAGAACAAGTCGACACCAAAAGCTTCTATATATGGAGATATAGGCTCGCCTCCAGAGAACGCAAGACGTGTGATGTCAAGCTCGTATTTCTCTATAGACTTAAGAATCCTGATGCCTGTCTCAGGACTGTTACGTGACATGACAACAACCTCAACAACAGGTTTATGTGCTTGCTTATTAAGCTCCAAAAGACTCTTCACAAGATAGAATGCAGTTCCCATCTCCAATGGAACATCCTGATTCTTATCCTGATACTCTCTATATTTCTTAACGCCTTCCTTCTCGAAGATGTCATTCTCCGCTTCGAGATTGAACAAGGCACGCGCCGTCACACCAACGACTAATACTTCTGATAAATCTATTGACATAATTTTGGTTTAAGGTTTAAGGCTTAAAGCTTAAGGTTATTCCACCAAAGACTTTAAACTTTAAACCTTAATCTTTAAACAAATAAACTAATAATATTCAAAATCACTTCTGATGCTTTTTCCATGCTTTCCAATGGAACGTATTCATACTTACCATGGAAGTTATGACCGCCGGCGAAGATGTTTGGACATGGCAATCCCATGAAGCT
>JAZKYG010000031.1:0-3874 GCA_045612025.1 Bacteroidales bacterium | reverse complement strand
TCTTCATCACAAAATGTTTATTATTTTTGCGTTCAAAGATAGTAAAAGAAACAATCTAAGTTTTAAAAAAAATAAACATGAGTCACAAAGCAGGTTATGTAAATATTATTGGAAAGCCAAATGTCGGAAAATCAACGCTTATGAACGAATTTGTAGGCGAAAAAATTTCTATCGTAACATCGAAAGCACAGACCACAAGACACCGTATTTTGGGCATTGTGAACGGTGATGAGTTCCAAATCGTGTTCTCAGACACCCCTGGAATCATCAAAAATCCAGCTTATAAGATGCACGAAGTGATGAATCAGTTCGTAAATGTCGCTTTCATCGACGCCGATTTGATACTTTATGTAGTCGACATCACAGACAAAAAAATCGATGAAAAAACAGTAGAGCGTCTCCAGAAAATTACCGACATTCCAATTTTCGTTTTATTAAATAAAATAGACTTATCAGACCAAGAAGGTGTGATGAACGCTGTCAACTTCTGGCAAAACGCACTTCCAGCAGCGACCATCTTCCCTATCTCGGCTCTTCATCATGCCAACATAAAACACATCTTCGACTGCATACTGGAGAAACTTCCAGAATGTCCTCCTTATTTCCCAAAAGACGAACTCACCGACAGATCGATGCGTTTCTTCATCTCTGAAATAATAAGAGAAAAGATATTGCTCATCTACAAGCAAGAGATTCCTTATTCAGTGGAAGTAGTTGTCGACGCTTACGAAGAAAGCGCTAAGATGATTAACATCAGAGCTACCATCTACGCATCACGCGACTCTCAAAAAGCTATATTAATAGGTAAGGCCGGCTCTGCCATCAAGAAACTCGGCATTATGTCAAGAGGCGACATCGAAGAATTCACAGGCAAGAAGATCTTCCTCGACCTCAATGTCAAAGTCAGCAAAGACTGGCGCGACAATGAAGCTGAGTTGAAGAACTTTAACTACGAAGCTTAATCTAATTCATAATGCATAATGCATAATTCATAATCTGTGAACAATTGTGAATTAAGAATTGTGAATTATGCATTATTTTTAGTATTTTTGCAAATCACAGAAATTTAATTGATATGAGTAATATTGTTGCAATTGTAGGAAGACCTAATGTAGGTAAATCGACATTTTTTAATCGTTTAGTTCAGACTCGTCAAGCTATTGTTGAGGAGACTAGTGGTGTGACTCGTGACCGTCACTATGGACACAGCGACTGGAATGGCAAATCATTTACCGTGATAGACACAGGTGGTTATGTCGTTGGTTCTGACGACATTTTTGAAGGAGAGATTAGAAAGCAGGTTGACCTTGCCATCGACGAAGCTGATGTCATCATATTCGTCGTTGACGGTAAAGAAGGACTTCACGTCCTTGATGAAGAAGTTGCTTTGATATTACGTCGTAGCAAGAAAAAAGTGATACTCGCTGTCAACAAGACTGACATTCCTAATAAAGAAAGTAACGTTGCTGATTTCTACACTTTAGGTCTCGGTGACATCTTCGCTTTCTCAGCCATGACAGGAACTGGTACAGGCGAGCTCCTCGATGAGGTCATAAAACACCTTCCAAATGATACAACCGACACATACGACGGACTCCCACGTTTCGCTCTCGTCGGTCGCCCTAACGTTGGAAAGTCATCAATGATCAATGCATTCCTCGGTCATGACCGTCATATCGTTACAGACATCGCAGGAACGACACGCGACAGCAACAACACCCGCTTCAACGCTTTCAACATGGACTTTGTCCTCGTTGACACAGCAGGTCTCCGCAAGAAAAGCAAGGTTTCAGAAAATATAGAGTTCTACTCAGTGATGCGTTCAATCCGCGCCATCGAAGAATGTGACGTCGCTGCTCTCATCATCGACGCAACACAAGGTTTCGAGGCTCAAGACATGAACATCTTACGTCTCATCGAGAAAAACAAGAAAGGTCTCGTTGTCATCGTCAACAAATGGGACTTAATTGACAAAGACTCTAACACACACCTTCAATATGAAAAGATGATTAGAGAGAAGACAGCTCCTTTCACTGACTATCCAATCATATTCACTTCAGCGATAAACCGTCAAAGAACATTCCGCGTACTTGAGGCATTACATCAGGTGTATGAAAACCGCGAACGTAGAATCTCAGTCCGCGAACTCAATGACACAATGTTGGAAATCATCGCTGCACAACCACCACAAGTGGCATCAAGAAACCGTTATCTCAAGATAAAATATATCACACAGTTGAAGAGTCCGACTCCACAGTTCATCTTCTTCTGCAACTTACCAAAAGACGTCAAAGAATCATATTGCAGATTCCTTGAAAACAAAATCCGTCAGAACTGGGATTTCAACGGAGTGCCAATTCAATTATTCTTCAGAGAAAAGTAATTCAGTTAGGAGTTAGAAGTTAGGAGTTAGGAGTAAAGACTGTTGACTGTAGTCTGTTGTCCGTTGACATTAATATATGGAAGAACTCAGAATAGATAAATGGCTTTGGTGTGCGCGTCTCTTCAAGACGCGCACTCTCGCTGCTGACGCCTGCAAAGGCGGCAAGGTAAAGATTGATGATTCTTCCATCAAGCCTTCACGCGATGTCAAGATCGGCGAGCTGATACAAGTTCAGCTCGGACAATTACATAAAGTCGTTGAAGTGAAAAGCATTCCTAAGAGTCGTGTTTCCCCAAAACAAGTCGAGGAAGTCTATATCGACAGGACATCTAAGGAAGAATACGAGAGAATAGAGTTCCTCCACGCCTTCAAGGTCGAATACCGCGACAGAGGCGCAGGACGCCCAACGAAAAAAGATCGAAGAGAGATTGATAGAATCAAGGAGTTTTAAAACTAAGGCCGTTGAACTAAGGTTTTTGAACTTTTTTTTGCTACGAGCTTTGAGCTAGGTCGCTGAATCTTGTCCTTTCAGGGTCCTGAAAGGCGGAACATATATAACGTAAGGCATCGCCTTATGGAAATCACGAAAATCCAAGTTCTTAGTTCAAAAGCCAATAGCCTTAGTTCATTTAACTTTTTCTCCGTTTCATTTTAAACAAACTTTTATATTTTTGTTTTAATTCTATCTTTGTAACAAGAATTTAAAAGTTATGAGAATACGTTTTATCTTATTTTTACTTATGTTTCCTCTTGCGATGTATGCGCAGGACAACAACAAAGCTCTGAGGTTTACTCTCGAAGACTGTCTTGAATATGCCTTCAGCAACAGTTACGAGCGTCAGTCGATGGAGCTCTCTAACAAGTCGCAGCAGCTTTCTTATGAACAGTCAAAGGAACAGCGTCTTCCATCGGTGAACGCGTCTCTCAGCGAAGGATTTTCCAACAACAGTTCTGGTTCTGGTTTCTCTGGCAACGTCGGCATCAATGCCGGAATGCCAATCTACCAAGGCGGACAAATCAACGCTACCATCCAACAAGAGCAGCTATATTGCGAACAGTCGGCACTGGAGATACAACGCTATGACGACGACCTCTCGATACAGATTCTGCAGTCGTTCCTGACGATACTAGGCAATCAGGAACTTCTCAATTATCAGAAGTCAGTGTTGAACAGCAGCCGCGAGGCGATGAAACAAGGCAAACGCAAATATGAAGTCGGGGCTATATTAGAGAGCGACTACCTCTTGCTCGCTGCGCAATATGCATCCGACACGAACAATATCGTAGACACACAGATGGAGATTGAAAGCAATATGATAAACCTCAAGGTCCTGCTTTCAATGAATCCTATGCAAGAACTTGAAATCGTCAGTCCCGACACTGCAATCATCAACACACTATCTTCATTTCCAAGTCTGGAAGAATCAGTCGCACAGTCGATAGAATATTCTCCAAACCTGAAGATAAGCAACTACAACATAGAGATTGCGA
>JAZKYG010000030.1:0-24245 GCA_045612025.1 Bacteroidales bacterium | reverse complement strand
GTTGAGTTGAAAGACTACGCAACACAAAACAGACTCGTTTGGTTCATCGACGAACAAGTTGAAGAAGAAGAATCAGCACAAAAGATGATCGACAGTCTCCGTATGATTAAAGACAATCCATACGCAATCTATATGTTCGATAAAGAATTGGCAGCAAGAACATATACACAAGCATCACCACTTGCTACTGTAGCTGAGTGAATTTTAGAACTCTAGAACTCTAGAACTCTGGAATTTTAGATTAAAAAAAAAGCGTCGTAGAAATACGACGCTTTTTTTTTAATCTAAAGTTCAATGGCCTTAGTTCAAAGTTTATTAAAGACTCTTTCTAACAATTATCTTCTTCACTTCCAAACCGAGTGGTTCCAATGGATAGCATCTGTCGGCTTGGTCGAGTTTGAATGTCTGTTTGCCAGCTTTGAGGTTCATCTTGCCGACGTATGAAGTCTGTATCATTGGGTCGACGCCTGGCAATGTGTGAGCGATTACGTTGTCGCCGCATTCGAAAGAATATTTCTTGTCGAGGTTTTCTGGGACATAAACGATGAATACGTCGTAAGTTCCGTCTTCAGCGACTTCCATTTCCCATGAACGCCATGAGTCGGTTTGTGTGCTCATGTAACCTGTTCCGTCGATTTCTGCGTGTTTTGTGCCGTTTGCTTCAGTGAGTTCGATGAGGTCACCATCTTGTTTGACAACGAATTTTTCTTTATAAACTACTTCAATTTTATTCAAAGTGTCAGGATGTTGATTCAAGAAATCGCCGATTTTTGTCAAGACTTCTTTTTCGTAAGGGATGACGTTACCTTTGCCATCAGGACCGATGTTAAGCAAGAAGACGCCGCCGTGTCTTACAGTGCTGAATAATCTGCCTAATTGAGCAGCGACTTGTTGGTCTACGTCAGGACGATTGATCCATGATTTGTAACCCCAAGTTCCATAGAGAGATGCAGGGTTGTCCCAGAAGATGTTTTCATAACCAGCAACGTCGCCATTGTCAGGCAATGTCATATAGTCGCCTTGGTTGTTCATGATTCTACCGTTGATGATACATTCAGGTTGTAATGACTTGACTGTTTCGCGGAAACGTTTGCTTTGTTCAGGTGTCACGAGACCCATGTCGAACCACAATGTAGTGATGTCGCCGTAGTTGGTGAGAAGTTCTGTCACTTGAGCGACGATATAATCTTCGAGTTCTGGTGTTACTATTTCAAGAGGAGAATAGACTTGGTTTACGTATTCGTGACATTTTGTTGTTGGGTCTGGAGCGAGACGTGGGATTCCGAGAGGGTAGTGCCAGTCAGGAAGTGAATAGTAGAGACCGAATTTTATGCCGTGACGTTTACAAGCGTCTGACAATTCTTTCACAACGTCGCGACCGAAAGGAGTGAAGTCGACGATGTTGTAGTCTGTTGTTTCAGTGTGGAACATACAGAATCCGTCGTGATGTTTGGAAGTCATGACGATATATTTCATGCCGGCGTTTTTAGCGAGAAGGACGATTTCGTCGGCGTTGAAGTCTTGTGGGTTGAATTCTCTTGCGACAGCCTCGTATTCTTCTGTGGTGATACGAGCGTGATTCATGATTTGTTCGCCGTAGAAAGGAATCTTTTCGCCTTTCCACCAGCCTGCGAGTTCGGAATAAATGCCGAAGTGGATGAACATGCCGAAATGTTCAGAACGCCATTCTTCCAAGGCTTTTTGTGTGATTTCGTCTACGTTCTTTTGTGTGTTATCTGATTGTTTTACATCAGAATTAGAATTGCACGATGTTAATAAAACCATCGCAACGAGTAATAAATTAATAATGTGTTTCATTATGGAAAATTTTATTGATTTCAATTTTTGCAAAGATAATAAAAGTCAACGGACAACGGACAACGGACAACAGACTTTTTTAGTTAGGAGTTAGTAGTTAAGAATTAGGAGTTTTTGGATTATGAATTATTTTTACTTGAAAAAGTTTTCTAAATGATTATTTTTGTGATGTAAATTGTTGTGATAATGAAGAATGATTTTAGATATCCGTATGCTAAAACTGATAAAGGTGATTTGATAGGAATTGATCAAATTACAGATGATAATAGAAGGGATTTTCGATATTATTGTTATGGTTGTGGGAAAGAATTGATTCCTGTTCTTGGATCAAAACGAGAGCATCATTTTAGACATAAAGAAAATGACATTTCTTGCGATAGGGATAAGTATTTGCATGAATTTGCAAAAAATGTAATAAAGGAACGTTTTGATAAATCTGAACATTTCTATGTTAAATATAATGCAAAACGAAAATGTGAGAATAAAGATAATTGCGATTTAGTGAAATATGGTTGGAAAGAATGTTATGCTGACGACTTATATGAAATTGATTTGAAAAAATATTATGATACATGCGAGTGTGAAAAAGAATATTCTGTTGATACAGAAAGTGGAAAGAAGAGTTATGTTGCAGATTTAATGTTGATTGATAGTAATGGTGAATTCCCTTTATTAACTATAGAAATTTGGGTTACGCATAAATGTGAGGAAGAGAAGAAAAATAATAAAAAACGAATTATAGAGATTAAGATAGAAAAAGAGGCTGATGCATATAGAGAAATTGTTGAAAAAGACGGAGAATTGCCAATATATTTTTATTGGTTTAACAGGAACGTTAAACTGGAACCATCAAAGAAGTTGTATTTTAATAAAATAGGATTAAACAATGAGTTTGAAGAGAAAGATGTGTTATGTACTGATATGGAATCTTTTGATGAAGAATGTAAATACGCTTTATTTGCTGATATTCTAGATTTAGAAGCTGATGATAAATTTAACTTTATTTCTATAATGCTTAATAAGAAAGGTTTTGTTGTAAATAATTGTTTGTTGTGCAATTACATTCAATATAGGAGTTCGTTAAAGAAAGAGTTTTGTTGCATATATGGTGGTGAGAAAAACATTTGTTATAAAAATAGACGTTATAAGGGTTGTCCATATTTTAAATATGCTCCACATAAAGGAGATAATGAATTTCATAAATATGACAAAATTTTATTTTGGGAAAAATACTCAACTCCTAACTCCTAATTCCTAATTTTTTAACTTTGCAAAATATTATAAACTTTTACTATGAAATCTTATCTCGACGAATTGGTTGTAAAATATAATACTCCGGAGTTTATTGATAATGACCCGGTGCAGTTTCCTCATCGTTATTCGGAAAAGAATGACATTGAAATAGTTTCGTTTCTTATTGCTACGATAGCGTGGGGCAAGCGTTCTATGATTCTTAACTCTGCCAACAAGTTGCTCAATACTATGGGTAAGTCGCCTTACGATTTCGTAATGTCGGAAGGATGGAAAAACCTTGATCAAGACAAGTGTGTGCATCGAACTTTCTTCAACCGAGACCTTATATATTATTGTAATGGCTTGAAAGGGATTTATAATGAATATCAAAGTCTTGAAGATATTTTTGCTTTAGATGGCAACCGTGATGTGTGGCAAGGGATACAGAATTTTAGGGATAAGATTCAGGAAGTAAATGGAGGAATGACAAGTGTTCATATTTCCAATCCTTATTGTGAGAATCCGAAGAAAGGTTCTGCTTGCAAGAGACTGCATCTCGCTCTGAGGTGGCTTGTGAGAAAAGACGGCATCGTCGACCTCGGAATCTGGGACAAACTGCAACCATCTGACCTTATGATACCACTTGATGTACATGTCGGAAGAATTTCCCGCGAACTCGGACTTCTTGAAAGAAAAAGCAACGACAGGACGACAGTAGAGGAGATAACATCGAAGCTCAGAGCATTAGATCCTGATGATCCTATTAAATACGACTTCGCTTTGTTCGGATACGGCGTTTCTCAATAAAAAAGCACCTAGCTGGGAACTGAGGTGCTTTTCACAATTGAGAAAATTGAAATGTATAACCAAAACCAAATGTAATACAATCGAAGGATTGTTTTTGTTCAAAGAGAATGAAAAAAAGTTAAAGTCTATTAAGAATTTATAAACTTTTCTTAATGATTTTTAAGAAAAAACTTCTTGACATTCAATGGATAATGATGTATATTTGCAATGTTGAACTTTTAATCCATAGTTTATGAAAACAATAGAAATTTCAAGTAAAATGTTGTATGACAATGTTTGTAAGACCAAATTACAAAACCATATTATGAAAGAAAAAGAATACATTTCTAAACAAGATGTTTTTCAGGAATTAAAGGAAGCGATTTGCGATGGAATACAAAGTGGAATTGCTGAAGATTTTGATCCGGAAACACATTTGAAATCATTAAGACAGAATTATAATAATGTATAAAATCAACTACTCTAAAAGGGCAGTTGAAGATCTTGGAGATATTTGGAATTATACGGCGGAAAAATGGTCGTTGGAGCAGGCAGATAATTATTATAATATGCTTATATCTTTTTGTAAAGAAATAGCAAAGAATCCATTTTTGTACGGAAAGAAATATGATGATGTAAAGGATGGTCTATTGGGTAGTAAGGTTAAAAAGCATATTATATTTTATCTGATTTGTAATGAAGATATGCTGATAATAAGAATTCTTCACGAGAGAATGGATTATTATAAAATACCACAATGGTGATTTTCTATTACTGCAACTAAAAAAGCACCTAGCTGGGAACTGAGGTGCTTTTCACAATTGAGAAAATTGAAATGTATAACCAAAACCAAATGTAATACAATCGAAGGATTGTTTTTGTTCAAAGAGGATGAAAATTTTTATCTTATCTCTGTATCTGAAATCTTGTAATCTTTCTTATCCGTGATTTTAAAGAAGTTAGGCACGAACAAGGTTCCGAATATGGTATTCGTGAGCATACCGAAGACGACAGCAGAACCGAGTGCTATACGTGCTTCGGCGCCCGCACCGCTCGCAAATAAAAGCGGCATCACGCCGAGCACGAAAGCCAATGATGTCATCAAAATAGGTCTTAACCTGACGCGTCCTGCCTCCAATGCAGCGTCTCCTTTGCTCATGCCGGCTTTCCTGTAATCGACGGCGAACTCAACAATCAGGATGGCGTTCTTGGCTGATAACGCTATCAATAATATGATGCCGATTTGCGAATAGATACTGATAGGCAAGGATAGTATCAAACAGCCTGCGATGACGCCTAATAATGCCAGCGGCACGCTGAGAATGACAGCGAAAGGATTGCCCCAGCTTTCATACATCGCTGCCAAGACCAAGATTACCAATATCAAAGCAAGCGCGAATATCATCGTTACGCTGGAACTTGACAGCTTCTCTTGATATGCAACTGACGTCC
Organism: Bacteroidales bacterium; assembly: GCA_045612025.1. Classification (GTDB taxonomy): domain Bacteria; phylum Bacteroidota; class Bacteroidia; order Bacteroidales; family F082; genus Limimorpha. The sequence continues at coordinate 18,956 of JAZKYG010000030.1, read as the reverse complement.
ATTCGTGACCGAAGTTGCTTCCTAATAAATCATTGCTGAGTCTTTCTAATGCGTCCATGGCTTCTGAACTGCTATATCCTTCAGCAGCTACAGCAGTGATGTTGGCGGCAGGGTAGAGGTTGTAACGGTTTATCTGCGTCTGACCCATCTTTTCTTCGATATTGCAGAATGCAGAGAATGGAACCATCTGCCCGTCAGTGTTTTCTACGCTTAACTTCAAAATGTCGTTGATGACGTTTCTGTTGCCAGGATTTGCCTGAATGATGACTTGGTAGATATTGTTGAACTTGACGAAGTCGTTGGCGAAAGTGGATCCCATATAGGAGGAGAGTGCGTCAAAGACTTGATTTAGCTGCAATCCCATCATGCCGATCTTGTCGCGGTTGATGTTGAGGAAATACTGCGGACTGTTGCCTTCAAACTGATTTTGAAGATACATCAAAGCTGGTTCTTGATGATAATTCTCCATTATCGTATTGACAGCGTTTTCTAACTCCGTAGTTCCTAAGTTGTTGCGGTCTTCAAGTACGAATGCCAAACCTCCTGATGCTCCGAGTCCTGGGATGGAAGGAGGATTGACGGCGAAGATGCTGGCCTCTTGTATCTCAACGGCTTCTGCATTTATTCTGTCGATGACAGCTTCTGCGGATTGTGACTTGCCCTTACGCTCGTCCCAGTCTTTCAGCATCACGAAGACGCTGGCTTCATTGGAACTGTTGCCGCCTTTGACAAAAGAGAATCCGTTGATGACTAAATATGTATCGACTTCAGGATATTTGTCTAACATCTTGGATAAGTCGGCAGTGGCTTTCTGTGTCCTTTCCAGACTTGCTGAATTAGGCAGTTGTACAGTCACAAGAAAATATCCGAGGTCTTCGTTAGGCAAGAATTCATTAGGTAACTTGAAGAAGACATACATAGTGATTACGGAGACGATGACGAATGTGCAGAGCGCTATCGCTGGTTTTCTTAAGAAAGACTTGACGATTCTGATATATAAACCTAATGTCTTGTCATATAATCTGTTGAACCATTTGAGACTCCATTTCTCTTCTTTTAAGAATAAGACGCACATCGCAGGAGTGAATATCAAGGATATGAATCCGGAAATCACTGTGGCAGTGGCGATGGTGAGCGCGAATTGTTTGTAGAGTTCTCCTGTTATTCCGCCGATGAAGGCTGTAGGGACGAAGACGGCAAGCAGTACCAAAACGATGCTTATCACCGGACCTTGTATCTCTTCCATAGCTTTAGTGACGGCTTCTTTACGAGAATATTTCTTCGATTCAATCAGTCGCGATGAGTTTTCTACTACGACGATGGCGTCATCGACGACAATGGCGATTGCCAATACCAATCCGAATAATGTCAATAGATTTATAGAGAATCCTAATAATTTCATTATGGCGAAAGTTCCTAATAATGATATAGGTATTGTCAATGCAGGAATGATGACGGCGCGTATGTTTTGTAAGAACAAGAACATCACTAAGATAACGAGCAAGGTCGTTTCAGCAATGGTGACCAATACTTCATCAATAGAAGCGGTGACGTATTTGGTGTTGTCCATCACGATATTCATTGTAATGCCTTCTGGAAGATATTGTTGCAAGTCTTTGATCTTTGCTTTCACTTCCTTGGCGACATCTAAAGCATTGGAACCAGGCATCTGGTTAATGCCGATGGCAGCGATTTCTTTACCTTTCATAGTCGTTACGACGGAATATGACTGAGAGCCTAATTCTATCTTGGCGATGTCTTTAAGTCTCAGGTATTTGCCTCCGTCTAAGGTACGAATTATGATGTTGCCGAATTCTTCCACATCGACGAGTCTGCCTTTGGTGTTGATGCTATATTGAAACGCCATGTTGCTAGATGTAGGAGGAGCGCCGACAGAACCTGCTGATACTTCCATGTTCTGGGCTTGTATCATTGACAAGACTTCATCTGGTGTTATGTCTCTGATTCTCATTATTTCAGGATCGAGCCATACGCGCATCGCATATTCTGCGGCACCAAATACTTGTACGTCGCCGACGCCTTTTAATCTGGCCAGTTCATTGACGATATTGATATTGGCATAATTGGCAAGAAACAATCCGTCGTATTCTTCGAGTTTGCTGTCAAGTACGATGAACATCAGTTGGTTAGGACTTCTTTTCTTGACGGTGACTCCTTGTTGCTTTACGGAAGAAGGAAGGTTGGCTTCTGCAAGGTTGACTCTATTCTGTACCATGACGGCTGCTTCGTCGATATTGGTGCCTAGTTCGAAAGTCACGGTGAGTGAGTAGTTGCCGTCGCTTGATGAGCTGGAACTCATATACATCATGTTTTCCACGCCATTGACTTGTTGTTCGATAGGAACGCCAACGGTCTGTGCGACGGTCTCGGCGCTTGCTCCTGGGTAATGTGCTGATACCATGACGGTTGGTGGCGTGATGTCGGGATATTGCGCCACAGGTAATGTCCTTAATGTCACCAAACCTGCTATTACGATAACAATGGCGATTACAGTAGAAAATATTGGTCTGTCGATAAAGTATTTAGAAATCATGGCTTCAATTGTTAATAGGTTCTACTTTCATACCTGATCGTACTTTCAACAAGGCTTTGGTGACAAAACGCTCGTCAGGATTCAATCCGGATTTTACATGGATGAGACTGTCGTTGATTATCTCTCCGACTTCTATATGTCTGTAAGATACGATGTTGTTATCGTCAACTACATAAATGTATCTTCCTAATTGGTCTGTTCCTGTCGATGCGTCTGGGATTAAAATAGCGTTGTCATCTTCGCCGTAAGGAAGAGAGACTGTGCAATACATGCCGCTTTTCAAATCGTATTTAGAGTTTTCGAAAAGAGCTCTTAATGTCAGTGTTCCTGTTTTCAGATTGACGAAAGGTGATATATAATTAGGTGTAGCCTCGATAGGAGGGTAGTTGCCTTCCTGCAGGTTTACATATACTTTCTTTGGTAGTGACGACTCCCAGTTCTTAGACTGCATTTTTATCATAAGATATTGATTGTCTTCGATGTTGAAATAAGCGTAAATAGGGTCGTTGTTGTAAATGGTTGTGAGCTTGAACGGATTGCCGTCGCTGCCTGATACATATTCGCCTTCGCCTGCACCGCTCGTGGTAAGAAATCCAGAGATTGGAGCTTTTACATAACAGTAACTCAATGTGTTTTGAGCAGTCTTTAAGTTGGCTTCAGCTGTCTGTACGTTGGCATTCGCGGTGCGTACGTTCGTCTCTGCTTGTATCAAGTCAATCTGGCTGATGGCATCGCTTTTTGAAGCCTCAAGCATTCTTTGGTAATTGTTTTTGTAATAGTCTAATGAAGCTTGCGCAGATTTTAAATTCGCTTCGGCTTTGCTTACTTCGTTCTCATAAACAGTAGGTTCTATGACGTAAAGCAAGTCGCCTTCGTTGATGTATTGTCCTGAACTGAAGTTTTGTAATGTTACATAGCCACTTACGCGTCCAACTACATCAACGATATTATTTGATAACAGATATCCAGGATATTCCTTATGTAATACTATAGGCATTATATAAGGTTTAGATACGCTGACTTTAGGGATGTCGGATGTTGTTTTTTTCTTTCCTTTATTATTGCATCCTAAGAGACATATCATGCATAAAGTCATGATGGATGATAGTATAAATTTATTGGTTTTCATATATTTTTGTTTTTTAATATTTAACTTTCAGTTTTAAGATTTACCAAGAACCGCCTAATGCGGTGTATAATCTAACCAAGGCAAGGAGCGCTGAGTTCCATGCGTTTACCAGATAATTCTGGTCGGAGAGGACTGTGCGCTGAGCGTCAAGGACGTTGGTGAAAGTTCCGAGTCCTCTTTTGTATAAGTCGATGGAAAGTTCTAATGTTTTGTTGCCTTGTTCCACGACTTGTTGTCCCATTTCGATGGTTTTAAGTGCATTGGCGTAATTGCTCATCTCGGTCTCTACTTCTTGAATTGCGTTAAGAATGACATTGTTATAATTGTCGATACATTCTTCAAGAGCTATTTCTGACATCTGCACGGCTTTTCGTACTTCCATGCCAGAGAAGAGATTCCATGAGATGGAAGGCGTCACTTGAAACATCATGCTTTCGTTGTTGAAAAATTCATCTAAGTCGTGGGATAGATATCCGAAGCTTCCTGTTATCTTGAACTTAGGGTAGAAGTCGGCTTTCGTTGCACCGATGCTGGCGGCCTGAGCTTCTATGTTTAACTCGGCCTGTCGCACGTCGGGACGTCGTCTTATTACATCGGCAGGAATTCCGACATTGACGATATGTCGGATGCTTGGCAACTCATTGACGTCATTGAAAGCATTAGTTAAGTTAGAAGGGAAAGTGCCTAGTAATATGGCTAAGTTGTTGATGCATTGTGTTATGTAAGCGTCTAACCTTGGAATGCTGGCTAATGTGTTATAATAAACAGACTTCGCTTGAGATACGTCGAGCTGTGTTCCGAGTCCTGATTCATAACGCGCTATAGTGATGTCGAGGATGTTTTTTTCTGATGCGATGTTCTGATTTGCCACGATGAGCTGCTGCTGATAAGAACGAAGGTTGAAATAAACAGTAGCGACTTGAGCGCATAAATTCATAATGGCATTCTGATAAGATGCCTCTGTCGCGAGGTAAGATTTCTTGTTTGCTCGGACCTGGTCTCGGTTTTTGCCGAAGACGTCAATCTCCCAAGTGGCGTTGAGACCGGCGTTGAGATAGCCGTTGGTACGATATTGATCGCTGCTTGTTTCCTCGTAATAGTTTAAGCTGGTCTCGCTCAGGTCGTATTGAGCATCAAAGCTTAAACTCGGATAAAAGGCAGCCTTCGACTGCTGGTATGAAAGTCTCGACTTTTCCAAAGTAGCTTCAATGGATTGCAGGTTGTAGTTGTTGCTTAAGGCGACTGCTATTAATGAATCTAGAGTTGAGTCTTCGAATCTTGTCCACCAGTCATAATCCGTGATGTTGTTGGTCAGATAGATTGTGTCAATCTGCCATTTGTTTGGAATGACGATGTCGGACTCGATGTTATTCTGAGCAGAACTGTGAAGTGAAGGTAGAAATAATAAGAGTAAAGACAAAAGCCTAAAGGCTGATGTCTGTTGTCCGTTGACTGTTGTCTGTTGGCGTTTTTTCATAATTTTGTTTTTTTACTCAAACAAAAAAATGAAGGAAAGGTTTTGTTAAAAAATATATACGATTTGTAATATGTAAGTTGATTATATATGCTGATACGTAGAAAAAACTATCTTTGTAAAAACTTTCTGCGGATATGTTTGTTTATTAAAAATGAAAAATATTTTACTTGTCATATTGTTGTTTCTTTGTTTTGACGTCAGTTCTCAAAGTCTGAATCAGCTGTATAATTACGACTTTGAAGACTGGGTTAACGAGGGAACTAAAAATGTGGAACCTTATCATTGGCATTCTTTCAAGACATCGACTGGACCATTCCATTATCTCTTGATGCAACAGATAGAACCGCATACAGCAACACGTCCGGGAAGTGAAGGCAAATATTCTGTACATATTTTTTCAAGGTCGATAGTGGGAATCACTGCGAATGGTAATGTGACAAATGGAAGAATGAATGCTGGAAGTATGTTCCCGGCGGGAAAGAAAAATAACAATTACACTCAGCGTGATTCGGAATTTGCCACTGAGATAGAGAAAGTGCCTGATTCTCTTACATTATGGGTATGTCTCAGAACGAAGAGTGCGGAGTCGCGAGGAAGGATAATGTGTTACATACACGGTGATGCCGACTTCGTGTGTTATACCGGCGGATGGGAACCTTATGAAATGATATGTGCCAATGTGGAATATGAGTTTCCTCGTACTTCGGCTTTCGGAGAGGAAATGGTGTGGAAGAGAATAAGTCGTCCTTTCCAGCATTATAAAGATTTATGCGATGAACCAAAATATATTTTAACTTCATTCACGACAAACAGGATGCCCGGCGATGGAAATACAGGCGATGATATGTTTATAGATGATGTATATCTGATTTATAATCCGACTTTAGAAGCAAAGATTAGGAAAGATAAATTAGGTGCAGAGAATGAAGTGGAGATAGAGTATATTATAAGTGGAACGATGTCTGCGCCGAATCTGAATCTCCCTGCTAATGAGGTTATCGTGCAGGCTTCATTGGATGAAGATTTTGAAAATCCTGTTGAGATAGGAAAGAAAACGACAGACGTAAGCGGTACGATAAGATGCAAGATACCTGCAGACTTTATAGGTAAAGACTATAAGATAAAAGTCATTACAACAAATTATCCTATGGAAACGGTTTTGAATGTTAAGAACTAAGGCTGTTGGTCTTTGGCCATTGAACCAAGAATCATTACCTCAACTCCTCAACTCCTAAATCTCCTCACCATATCGTACTTTCATCTTATGGAGTTTCTCCTTCAGTTCTGATGTTATCTCTTCGGTGCCTTCTTGTCCGTAGATATTGTTAATCTCGTTTTTGTCGTGGCGAAGGTCGTAAAGTTCCCAGACATCGTCTTCGTAGAAGTGAATGAGTTTATGTGTCTCGGTGCGTATTCCAAGATGTGGCTTGACGTGGTGTTCGTCGGGAAATTCGTAATAATGGTAGTATATGCCATCACGGTTTGATTCGTATTTTTCACCTTTTAATAAAGGTAAGAACGATTGCCCGTGAATGTCATCAGGAATTTCCACGCCTGCCAGTTCCAGGAATGTTGGCGCATAGTCGATGTTTTGTACCATCTCGTTTATCTCACCTTTTATTCCTCCAGGATAACGTATTAATAAAGGTGTCTTGAACGATTCTTCGTACATCCAGCGTTTGTCGAACCAGCCGTGTTCGCCCATATAAAATCCTTGGTCGGAGGTGTAGACAACGAGAGTGTTCTCTAGAAGTCCTTCGTCTTCAAGGTAATCTAAGACGCGTCCGACATTACGGTCGATGGAAGTTATCACGCGAAGATAGTCGCGCATATATTGCTGATATTTCCATTTATCGAGTTCTTCTCCTGTGAGATTGGCTTCTTTGAACTTTTCTATCACGACGTCGTAATGTGCGTCCCAGGCTTTCTTTTGTTCAGGATTCATATTGCTATACATCCAGCGTCCCCAATATTCTAGGTTGGGATTGCTGTGAATCAGACTGTCTTTATCGGCAAGTTTTAGGTCATAGACCAGGTCCATGTCCTTGCTTATCGACATCTTGTTTTCCTTTGCAGCGAGACGACCTTCGTAGTTGTCATAGAATGTCTCCGGAAGAGGGAAGTCGCTGTCTTTAAAGAGTTTCAAGTCACATGTATCGGGCATCCATGTGCGATGCGGCGCCTTGTGATGTAATAAAAGACAGAATGGCTTTTCTGCGTCACGTTCGTTTTCCAGCCATTCCAAGGCGATGTCGGTGGTGATGTTTGTGGCATAGCCTTCGCGTTGTATCTTCTCTCCGTTGCGTATGAAAGTAGGATTGTAATAATCTCCTTGACCTATCAGAATATCCCAGTGGTTGAAACCGGTTGGCTCTGAATTGAGGTGCCACTTGCCGATAATGGCGGTCTCGTAATTGTCCTGTATCAATTTCGGAAAAGTCTGCTGGCTTCCATCAAAAGTACAGCTGTTATCGGTAAAGCCGTTGGCGTGGCTGTGCTTTCCTGTGAGCAGACATGCGCGTGAAGGAGCGCTGATGGAGTTGGCGACAAAACTATTGTTGAAACGCACGCCTTCATTGGCGATACGGTCGAGGTTCGGAGTGCGTATGAAAGAAGTGTCGTATGCGCTGATGGTCTGATATGAATGGTCGTCAGACATGATGAACAGGATGTTCATCGGTTTCTCTTTGTTAGCGCATGAGGCTATGAATGGCAATGCCAGCGCGCTCTTCAAACCAACGCTTAATATTTTCTTAGTCTTGTCGAGAAGATGATTCATAAAAATGAATTTAAGATTTAAAGTGCGAAGGTAATAAAAATTAAGAGTGTTTATAAAAATATTGTAGCTAAATGAATAATCTTGATGATAAGGAATAGTTCGTTGAAAAGATAAATTTTGTATAGATAAAAGGATTATTTTTGCGCCTCTTAAAAATGAAAATTATTATTAAAATCAATTTATAAATTATGAATTTAAAAAAACATTTATCAAGAAAGATAGCTAAGGAAGCAAGGAGTCTCCTTATGTTACTGACATTTTTAACATTAGGTTTTTCAGTTAAAGCACAGGTTCCTACATTTACTGAAATTTTGAAGCAATATTACAATACTGATAATATTGTCTTTAACTCTGCTGAGAGATCAACTCCTTACGGACAACAATTCGGCAACTATACTTTCGAAGAATGGGAAACGGTAAAAGATGATTATGTTGAACCTAAAAATTGGAACTCATTTATGACAGCCGATGCTGGTAGTGTCGCTTTTATCGGTGATTTATCAAAATATTTGAAAAATCAGATTTCACAGTCAACGGAGATACGTCCTGGTAGTACTGGTTCATATAGTGCTAAAATTTTCTCAACAGCAACAAAAATTCTTGTCACAATAGTCGCTAATGGCAATATGACAACAGGAAAAATTTATGCAGGTAGTGCTTCTGCAAGTAATGATGGCAATTATAACTTTACAAAAAGATCAGATGAAAATTTCAACACACCATTGACAACCATACCAGATTCATTGACGGTATGGGTTGCTTTCAAACCAAAGGATGCAAGTAAAGGTAATGCTAGGATTACTACAACAATTCATGGTGACACAGACTTGAAACAGCTGGCTAAAAGCGGTGATTCACCAGCAAATATGGTCTGTGCAACAGCAAACCAAGAAATAGCAGCTACTAGCACATCATCTGTTGTTTGGAAACGTGTAACTGTTCCTTTCATAGCAGGATCTCACAATGACCCAAGATATATCCTTGCAACTTTTAATACAAATGCTTCTCCAGGTGGTGGTTCGGAAGGTGATGAACTCTATGTCGATGACATCTGCCTTATCTACAATCCAACTTTAGAAATGGGTTATTTGGCACAGACAGAATATCAATATTCAGTCAATGGTGTAACTATGAATATAGAAGTGCCTTTCACCTTGGATGGTTCAATGTCTGTCTATAACTTGAACGCTGCTGCTAACGAAGTCATCGCTCAACTCTCAGATGCTGATGGTAGCTTCGCAAATCCTATTGAATTAGGTCGTGTTACAACAAGCGTAAGCGGTACAATCAATGGTGTTATTCCTGCTGGCTTGGCTGAAGGTACATATAAGATAAGAGTCGTGTCTACAAACTATCCAATGGAATCAAATGAGGCGGACATTACTATTGAATATCCTTATACTCCTGTTCCTCAGGTTGAAATCGCAAGAGGTAATTTCACGGCTAAATCGATTGAAGCAACATTCACACCAAATGCCGACTGCGCTCAATATTACTTCATGATAACTCCTGCAACTGAAACTATAGACGCAGCATATATCAAGGCAAATGGCGAAACACAAACAGAGTCTTATACAAAATTGTGGGAAGGCTTGACATCTAACACAGAATATACAATCTGCGCCCTTCCTGTTGACGTTGATGGTTTCAATGGTGAAATCAAGTCAATTACAGTTACAACAAAAGCTCTCGTTCCACAAGTTGAAATTACAAAAGGTGATGTCTTGACATATTCAATTTCAGCATCATTCGCTCCTAATGCCGACTGCGCTCAATATTATTTCTTGATTTCTGCAGAAACAGTAGATGCAGAATATGTTATGGCAAACGGTGAACTTAAATCAGAATCTTGTGATTATTTATGGGAAAATCTGATGCCAAATACAAACTATACGATCTACGTGCTTCCAATCGATGTTGAAGGCAATGCTGGCGCAATTAACACATTGGTAGTTAAAACAAGAGTGGAAGCTGGAGTCTCAGAAGTTGATATCGATGTTGAGAAATTATCAGAGACATCAGTCGTGATCACAGCAACACCAAACGAAAATACAGTCTTATATCATTACATCGTCATGACAAAGGCTGAAGCTGACGAAATAGGTGAAGATGCTTTAATGCAAAAGCTTAATGAAAACGAAAACTACCTCACGGCTGCTGAGACATATGCGATGACTGTTGAATCAAATGTCGCATATTATGTCGTGGCTCAAGGCAAGAATGCTGACGATAAATGGGGTGAAGTCACAAGATATGAATTCGTTGTGGCAGGTCCTGCAGCAGTGGCAATCGCAGTTGAAAAATTGACAGAGACATCAGTTGAAGTCACAGCTACGCCAAATGAAAACACAGTCGCTTACAAATATATCGTCATAGAAAAAGCAGAAGCAGACGCAATGGAAACAGAAACCTTGATGCAAATACTTGCAGATGCGAACGAATTCAACAGCACTGACGTATGGACTTATACAGTCAAATCAAATGTTGAATACTACGTGATGGCACAAGGTAAAAACGCTGACGACATATGGGGTGAAATCACAAAGGTTGAGTTTATGGTGGAATATACAGACACAACTGCAGTTGCTGAACTCGATGAAGCTATGTTTAAAATATATCCAAACCCAGCAAGTGAATATGTAAGAATCACATCAGATGTGGAAATTGAAAGCCTGATGATATTCTCAATGGACGGTAAGATGGTTTACTCACAAGATGTAAATCAAGAAGAAATAGTGATAGACGTTACAGAATTCACTAAGGGTTCTTATATTGTAAGAATGCTTTCAAACGACAAATTCGTTTTAAGAAGAATCATTGTTAAATAAAAATCTCAAGCTATAGAATTTAATTCTAAAGTTTTAAAAAAAAAAGGTCGAAGTAATCACTTTCGGCCTTTTTTTATTGCCACATCGCCTCAAAAGAAAAAATATCAAAAAAAGTGTAAAATAATTCTCTGACTATTTGTTTTTTATCACAAATATTTTAAATTTGCATGATTATAAAACTAATGTAAATCTTACAAAATGGCATATATTTCTTTTGATAAGCAGCATTTGGTAAACCTTGAATTTACTATGAACAAGGAGATTCTACGTTCAAATAGATCGGGTGCCTTTTGCAATACGACAATCATAGGTTGCAACACCAGAAAGTATCATGGATTGCTGGTTGTGCCGCAACCTCAACTCGACAACTACAATCACGTGTTGCTTTCTTCGATAGACGAGACTGTCATCGCGAATAAAGAAGAATTCCATTTCGGTGTCCATCAGTATGAAGATGGCACTATCATGCCTTCGGGTCATAAATATCTTAGAGAGTTTTCTGCTGAACCTATCCCGACTTTATTGTATAGGGTAGGAAATACCAAAATCACTAAAGAATATATCTTCGCTGATAACGACAGCAGAATATATATACGTTACAATGTTGTTGAAGCAGCTCAGCCAATAGTGCTGCGTCTCACTCCATTCTTGGCATTCCGTAACGTTCATAGCCTCACACACGAAAATCATGATGCGAACCGTAAATATGTTCCATTGAAAAACGGAGCTTCATGGCAGATGTATGAGAACTATGATTCATTGTGCTTGCAGATTTCAAAGGCAACAGAATATACTCACGCCCCTCTTTGGTATTACAAAAACTTCTATATAAGAGAATTTGAGCGTGGCTATGATGCGGTCGAGGATTTGTATGTACCAGGTTTCTTCGATGTAAACTTAAAAGAAGGCGAGTCTATAATTGTATCGGCAGGCCTTGAAGAGAAAAGCCCAGCGTCATTCAAACGTCAGTTCGAGGCTTTGTTGGAGTCAAGGATACCACGTGACAGCTTCGAACACTGTCTGCAAAATTCTGCACAACAGTTTATCATCAGAGAGAAAGACGGAACTCGTATGTTCGCTGGCTTCCCTTGGTTTGGCAGCTGCGGCCGAGATACGCTCCTCTCATTGCCTGGTCTTGTCATGACATCTGGCGACAAGAAGACCTTCAAGGAATTGCTTAAATATCTTATAGATACCATGAAGGGACCATTCTTCTCTAACAGATATTATCAGAAGTCGCTTTATTATACAGCAGTGGATTCTCCATTGTGGTTCTTCCTCATATTACAGAAATATGAAGAAATGCTCGGCGCAAGCAAGAAGATGGTATGGAAGGAATACGGTGAGGTGATGTCCAAGATTCTCAATAGTTTCATTGAAGGCACTGACTTTAACATCAGGACTTTGGAAAACGGACTTCTTTATGCTGGAGACGAAAATCTCGCACTCACATGGATGAATGTCTTCTGCGACGGAAAACCATATACTCCAAGAACGGGTCTGAATATTGAGATAAATGCATTGTGGTATAATGCATTGCGTTATGCTGTTGATGTTTTGAAAGAAGCAGACAAGAAAAATGCCGATTTGGAAAAATGGAATGCTGTCACCGATAGGATAGAGGCTTCTTATGCAAAATGCTTCTATGATGAACAAAATGATACGTTTTATGATTATATAAACGACAATGAGAAAAATGATATGGTACGTCCAAATATGCTGATTGCTATATCTTTGCCTTATTGTCCGTTCAACGACGACTTGAAAAAGAAGATATTTGATATCACTCGTTCCGAGTTGTTGACAAACAGAGGGTTACGTTCTTTGTCTCCTCGTTCTGAGTTTTACAGAGATGTTACAATCGGTAATCACAGAGAAAGAGAGACTGCATATCATAATGGAACGGTATTCCCATGGTTGATAATGCCATACGTTGATGCTGCGGTGTCTCTTTACGGAAAGACATCATTGCCTTACCTGGAGGACTTGTACAAAGCCTTTGAAGAGGTTATTGCGGAAAACGGCATCGGTACGATATCTGAGATTTATGATGGCAACCCTCCTCATGAATCACGTGGTTGTATCTCGCAGTCTACAAGCGTAGCGGCGTTGTTGTATTTGAAATATGTTATTGACGGATTGAAAAAATAATATTATGAAAGTGTTGATGTTTGGCTGGGAGTTTCCTCCACATATCACAGGAGGTCTCGGCACGGCTTGTTTCGGAATGACAAAAGGTCTCGCCAAGAATGGAGTCGATGTGCTGTTCGTGGTGCCTAAGGCTCATGGCGATGAAGATGAGACTAATGTACGTCTCCTTAACGCAAGCGACGTGACTGTCAATATAGATAATGAAAAAGACAGATCATATTGGGATAGAGTCCAATATATGGAGATCGGTTCTAATATCATTCCATACGTCGGTCCTGAACGCTTTGAGCAGCTTGTTGAGGAACAGCGTGCAACGAATTATTTTCAAAGTCCGGTCTTTATGCCTCGTTATGAGTTCTCCGGCAAATATGGAGCTAACCTAATGGAAGAGGTTTCTCGTTATGCTCTCATCGGTTCTTCATTGGCACTCGAACATAAAGATGAGTTTGACGTGATTCATGCTCATGACTGGCTGACATATTCAGCAGGTATCGCTGCAAAGGAAACAACAGGAAAACCTCTCGTCGTTCACATGCATGCCACAGAGTTCGACCGTTCGGGTGAGAATATTAACACTCTCGTTTATTCTATCGAGCGTCGCGGTATGGAAGCCGCTGATATCGTCATAACCGTCAGTGACTTGACAAGAAAGATCGTCGTTGAGAAATATGGCATCAATCCTGATAAAGTTATAACAGTGCATAACGCTGTTGAACCAAACGACAAGACACGTTCTGAATATGAGACCTGCGGTCTGAAGAATAAAGTCGTCACTTTCCTTGGACGTATCACTTATCAGAAAGGACCGGAATATTTTGTTGAAGCAGCACATAAGATTCTGCAATATGACCCTACGATTCATTTCGTGATGGCTGGTACAGGCGACCTTCTTCCAAAGATGATACGTCGTGTGGCACAGTTGAAGATGGGCGCAAACTTCCACTTCACAGGATTCCTCAAAGGCAACGATGTGGATCAGATGTTCGCTATGTCTGATGTCTTCGTGATGCCTTCTATATCAGAGCCTTTCGGTATCGTGCCTCTTGAAGCGATGCGTCTCGACGTGCCTTGCGTTATTTCAAAACAGTCGGGCGTCTCTGAAGTTCTTCAAAATGTGCTTAAAGTTGACTTCTGGGATATCAATGGACTTGCAGACTCAATCTACGGACTCTGCCATTATCCAAAACTCAGCGATCACTTCAAGAAAGCCGGTAAGGAAGAGGTCGATAACCTTAAGTGGGAATTCGCTTCGAAGAAGATAAAGGATGTCTACGAAAAAGCAATTAATTTAAAGAATAATTAATACCATAAAAGTCTGAAAGGCTTGAACATATACAACGTATGGCAACGTCATACGAATAAAATAAGTAAAAAAAACTAAAATATATATATTATGAGTAAGTCGATTTGTTTTTATTTCCAAGTACATCAACCATATAATTTGCGTACTTATCGTTTCTTTGACGTAGGAAAAAGACATTTTTATTATGACGAATACAGAAACAGAACAGCTATGCGTCGCTGTGCAGACCATTGCTATCTTCCAATGAATGAGATTCTTATGGATCAGATAAAACGTTATGGCGACAAGGTCAAGTATGCGTTCTATTTCTCGGGTATCGCCATAGAGCAGATGCAGCAATATGCTCCGGATGCCTTGGAAAGCTTCAAAGAGCTTGTTAAGACTGGCAATGTTGAAGTTCTTGCAGGAACTTACGCACATTCAACAGTTTCATTGCATAATAAAGAGGCTTTCAAGAAACAAGTCGCTGAACATAAGAGATTGATGAAAGATATATTCGGTGTGACGCCAAAGACATTTGTCAATACCGAGTTGATATATTCAAATGAGATAGGCGCTGACGTAGCAGAGATGGGATTCAACCTCATGGCTACAGAAGGTGCTAAGCACGTTTTGGGATGGAAGAGCCCTAACTATCTTTACGCCAATTCAATAAATCCTAAATTGAGACTTTTGTTGCGTAACTATAAGCTCAGCGATGCCATCTCTTTGAATTTCGTGAATAATTCATTGACAACAGAATCATTCGTTGAAAAACTTAATGCTTGCAATGAAGAAGTTGTTAATATATTCGCAAATTATGAGACCTTCGGAGAAATTTACGATGCTTCAACAGGTGTCATTGACTTCATGAAATATCTTCCAGAAGCGATATTAAACAATACCGACTTCGAATATGCTAAACCAATAGAGATGCTTGACAAATTGCAGACAATGAGCATCTTCGACGCTCCGATACCATTGTCGTCAATGGGTGAGGAACGCGACCTTTCTATATGGATGGGCAACGACCTTCAAGATGATGCTTTGCAGGCATTGTATTCATGTGCAAGTAAGATGAAACGTGTTAAGGAAGAAGATGTCGTCCGCGACTGGAATGCATTGCAAGATGCTAATAATTTCTATCATCTCTGCACAAAATATGGTGACAATTCGCCATACGACTATTACATCAATTTTATGAATATCTTGACAGATTTTAGAGAAAGAATTTCTAAGAAAGATTAAGGCTATTGGCTGTTGGCTGTTGAACTTTTTATAGCTTTGGTTTAAAAATAAAATTATAGGGGCGTCATTTGGCGTCCCTTTGTAATTAGTCAATTCCAGAATTATCAGAATAAATTTTTAATTTTTTTTCAAAAAAAACTGTTGTCTGTTGTCCGTAGTCTGTTGACTTTTATTATCTTTGCAAAGAGTAGGAAAAACTCTGATTTTCAGTCTGTATTGTTTGCAAATTATTGACTTATAAACTTTTATAAGTTGGTGTTGCTGTATGTATAGATACAATTAAATAAATATATATATAATATAACTAGTAGAATTTAATGAAAACTCCAAATTATCTTTTTGAAACGAGTTGGGAAGTCTGTAACATGGTAGGTGGAATATACACCGTGTTATCGACAAAGGCAGATGAAGTAAAGCAAAAAATAGGTGATAATTACATAACCATTGGTCCCGATGTGGTTAAGGAATCACATGAGACTTTGTATTTCGTTGAAGACAATACATTGTTTCCAGAATGGCGCGAAAAAGCATTGGCACAAGGTCTTAAAGTCAGAATAGGACGCTGGAAACTAAACAGCAAACCTTTGGCAATCTTAGTTGACTATACAGCTTTGTATCCTCAGAAAAATGAGATATTGGCTCATCTCTGGGAAAAATATCGTCTCGATTCACTCCGTGGCCAGTGGGATTACATCGATCCAGTTCTCTTCGGATACGCTGCTGGTCAAGTTATTGAAAGCTTCATAAAATGGAACGTACAAAGCGATGAGAACATAGTAGCTCACTTCCACGAATGGATGACAGGTTCTGGTATTCTTTATCTTAAAGAAAACTGTCCTCAGATCGCAACAGCATTTACTACACACGCAACATATCTCGGTCGTGCAATAAGCGGAAACGGTCTCGCTCTCTATAACGATTTGGCAACATTCGAGCCTGATACAATGGCTAACAGATTTAATATAACTTCCCAACAATCAATGGAATATAACGCAGCACAAAACGCTGACGTATTCACAACAGTAAGTGAAGTTACTGCAGAAGAATGTAAGCAGTTCTTGCATCGTGAAGCTGATGTCATCACAATAAACGGCATCGATGAGAATTATATCCTCGATGAAAAAACAGCTTCAGAAAAGAGAAATGCTTCAAGAGAAAAGATATTGAACGTACTCGAGACTCTTTCTGGAACAAAGGTATCTGAAGACGCTTTCTTCATCATCAACAGCGGAAGATATGAGTTTAAAAATAAGGGCATAGATTTATTCATCAATGCTTTGGGTAAACTTAACAAAGACCAGAACCTTAAGAAAGAAGTGGTCGCTGTCATAGCAGTGCCTGCTAATATTTCAGGTATTTACAAAGAATTGCAATATCGTCTTGAAGGCAAGAAAGAAGTTGAAGGTCACACAGAACTTCCTTGCACACACCATATCTTCGACCATGAATATGACGCAGTTCTTAACAGCTTGAGAGAAAACGGGTTGCAAAATAATGCAGAAGATAAAGTTAAGGTTGTGTTTGTTCCTTCATACCTTAATGGCAATGATGGCGTATTCAATATCAATTACAATGATTTCTTATCAGCTTTCGATTTGTCAGTATTCCCATCATATTATGAACCATGGGGCTACACTCCAATGGAAAGCATCGCTCACGGCATTCCTACAATAACAACTGACCTCGCAGGTTTCGGTCGTTATATCCAAGATGAGAAGATTGACAACGAGTCAGTCGCTATCGTTCACCGTGAAGAAGGCAATGGCGCTGTTGTAACGGACGACATCGTCAAGATAATTTTGGACTTCACTTCAAAGGATGAAAAACAAATCGAAGCTATAAAGAAAAATGCTTTGGAATTGGTTAAGAAGTTCGAGTGGAAAGAATTGATAGATAATTATTTGGAGGCTTACGATATCGCTTTGGATAAATTACGCGGCCGTGATTATCTTAAACAGACAAAGAAATATAACGAGATATTACGTAACTTCAATTATCAGAAACAAGACACTCCTAACTGGAAGAGAATCACAGTGGAACCTGTCTATTCAGAAGATATGCAGAAGTTGCAAGAACTCTCACAGAACCTCTGGTGGTGCTGGGACGTTGACGCTACAGAATTGTTCTCATCAATAGATCCTCAAGCATGGAAAGCTGTTGAACACAATCCAATAGCATTGATGAAGAACTTGTCTAAGTCACAGATAGAGGCATTGGAAAACGACAAGGCATTTGTTGAAAAGTTGAATTCAACATACGCTCGCTTCAAAGAATATATGTCAGCAACACCTGCTGATAATCATACTATCGCTTACTTCAGCATGGAGTATGGCTTGACAAAGAGCCTTAAGATTTACTCAGGCGGTCTCGGTATCTTGGCTGGCGACTACCTCAAGCAAGCTTCTGACTCTAACGCAAATATGTGCGCGATCGGTCTCTTGTACCGTTACGGTTACTTCGCACAAGACCTTTCAGTATGGGGTGAACAACTTTCAGAATATATCCCACAAAACTTCTCTGCATTGCCAATGGAAGTCGTTCGCGATGAAAACGGAGAAGAAGTCATCATCAACATCGCATTCCCTGGCCGTACAGTATACGCAAAGGCATGGCGCGTTCCTGTAGGTCGCATCAGCTTGTATCTCCTTGATACAGACATCGATCAAAACTTGCCAGAAGATAGAGGCATCACAGGAAAACTCTATGGCGGCGACAGCGAAATGCGTATCAAACAAGAGATGTTCCTCGGCATCGGCGGTATCAGATTGATGGATAGAATCAATATCAAACCTACTGTATATCACTGCAATGAAGGTCACGCTGCATTCTGCGGATTGGAAAGATTGAGCATCTACATCACACGTCATAACCTCGACTTCGACGTCGCTAAGGAATTGGTAAGAACATCAACATTGTTCACAACACACACACCAGTTCCAGCAGGTCACGACGTATTCGAAGAACACCTCATGAGAACTTATCTCTCTCATTATCCAGGCCGTATGAACATCAGCTGGAACGACTTCATGAACCTCGGTAAGATTCGTCACAACGACCCATACGAAAAATTCTCTATGAGCGTCTTGGCAACAAACCTCAGCCAGGAAGTCAATGGCGTAAGTAAGATTCACGGCCGCGTCTCAAGAGAGATGTTCCAACAAATGTGGCCAGGCTACTTCGCAGAAGAAAACCACATCGGCTATGTCACAAACGGCGTTCACCTCCCAACATGGACCGACTTCTCATGGCAAAGACTTTACAGAGAAGTGCTTGGTAAAGATTACATTGACGTACAGTCAGATACAAAAGTATGGTCTAAGATAAACGACGTCGCTGATGAGACAGTATGGAATATCAAGAAAGACTTGAAACATCGTCTTACAGAATATCTTAAGGTGAAAGTCGTTGAAGACATGCAACGTCGTCAAGAAAGTCCTTCTTTGATTATCAATACAATAGAAAACTTCAACGAAAACGCTCTCATCATCGGTTTCGCTCGTCGTTTCGC
>JAZKYG010000029.1:0-8639 GCA_045612025.1 Bacteroidales bacterium | reverse complement strand
TTGTTGCTACCTTGCGTACTTTAGGTAAAGAGTATGCTAAGGTTGTTAGAATGAAAAAATCAGAAAAAACAGGTGCTTATTATTTCGATGAAACAATCGTTCCAAACGATCAAGTTCAAGAATTCATCGCAAAGAAATAATAGCGGTTTTTAAACTACACAATACAATAGCTTCTTCGAGAAATCGAAGGAGCTTTTTGTGTTTCTTTTGGTGTCTACAGACAATGGAAAACAGTCGCAGGCTTATGGTAAAAAAAACTGTTGTCTGTTGTCCGTTGTCTGTTGACTTTTTATTATCTTTGCAAAAAAGCGTAAGATTATGGGTTTATTTTCATTTTTAAAGAGAAACAAGGAGGTCGAGCAAGAACAGAAACAAGAACTCGACAAGGGATTGGAAAAGACACGTACCAGCGTGTTCGACAGAATTTCAAAGGCAATCATCGGTAAGTCAAAAGTTGATGATGAGGTGCTTGATAATCTTGAAGAGATTTTGGTCACTTCAGATGTAGGCGTTGACACAACTTTGAAAATCATCGGTCGTATCCAGGAACGTGTTGCGAGAGATAAATATCTTGGAACAAATGAACTGAACCGAATCCTCAAAGAAGAAATTGCGGCTTTGTTACAGGAAAACAATTCCGGTGACGGTACAACATTCGATATACCAGAAGGCAAGAAACCATACGTTATTTTAGTCGTTGGCGTCAATGGCGTCGGCAAAACGACAACCATAGGTAAGTTGGCCCATAATTTCAAGAAGGCAGGTAAGAGTGTATTGCTCGGCGCTTCTGACACTTTCAGAGCAGCAGCTGTTGATCAGCTTACAATCTGGTCAGAACGCGTAGGTGTGCCTATCGTTTCTCATGGCATGAATGCAGACCCAGCATCTGTTGCTTATGATGCAGTCAAGACAGCCGTCGAACAAAATATCGACGTCGTTATCATCGATACAGCTGGTCGTCTACATAATAAAGTAAACCTCATGAACGAGCTTTCTAAGATTAGAAAGGTATGCCAGAAAGTCGTAGGCGATGCTCCTCATGAAGTGCTTCTCGTCCTTGACGCATCAACAGGACAAAACGCTATCGAACAAGCACGTCAGTTTATGGCGGCGACAGAAGTCAATGCGCTCGCTTTGACAAAATTGGACGGTACTGCAAAAGGCGGCGTAGTGATCGGCATTTCTGACCAATTCAAGATTCCAGTAAAATATATCGGAGTGGGAGAGGGAATGGATCATCTTCAGATATTTGACAGAAACGATTTCGTTAACAGCCTTTTCGAAGGAAGAAACTAATCTTACGATGAAGAAACCTATAGTAAATATCGTCACGCTCGGCTGTTCAAAAAATAGGGTAGACTCAGAACGCCTAGCAGCCTCGCTCAATCATTGCTATGAAGTGGTTCACGAATCTGAAAAGAAATCAGACATAGTGATTATCAATACATGTGGTTTCATCGGCGACGCTAAAGAAGAGTCAATAGACACCATATTGGAATATGCAGAACTCAGAAGAGCCAAAAAGATAAAGAAGCTTTATGTGATAGGATGTCTCTCACAACGTTATCGCAAAGACTTACAAGAAGAAATCCATGAAGTGGACGGTTTCTTCGGCGTTGAATCGGTTCAGCTCATCGCTAATGATATATTAAGTGAGGAGTTAGGAGTTAGGAGTGAGAAGTTGGGATATAATCACGAGAGAATCCTCTCAACACCTGATCATTATGCTTATCTGAAAATATCAGAAGGTTGCAACAGACGTTGTGCTTTCTGCGCGATTCCTTTGATTAGAGGTGAACATGTCTCAGTTCCGATGGCAGACCTTATAAAAGAAGCTGAGCTGTTGGCAAAGAAAGGTGTTAAGGAACTTATCCTCATCGCTCAGGATTTGACATATTATGGTCGTGACATTGACGGACAATATCATATTGTTGAGTTGGTTAAACGACTTCTCGAGATAAAAGAGTTCGAGTGGATCAGACTGCATTACGGATATCCACAAGGTTTCCCTGATGAGTTGCTCGATTTGATGAATAATGAACCAAGAATCTGTAATTACATAGACCTTCCATTACAGCATATCAGCACGCCTATCTTGAAAAACATGAGACGTGGTGTTGATAAGGAACAGACTATACATTTCGTTACAAATGCTCGTAACAGAGTTCCAGGTATTGCTTTCAGAACTACATTCATCGTTGGTTTTCCTGGCGAAACAGAAGAGCAGTTTGAAGAATTGTGCGACTTCGTTAAAGAGATGAAGTTTGAACGCGCAGGCGTCTTCGCTTATTCTCCAGAAGAAGGAACTCCGGCATACGAAATGGAAGATGACGTGCCAGAAGAAGTAAAGCAAGAACGCGTCGATACCATAATGGCGATCCAGCAGAATATCTCTTTAGAGACAAATGAAAAGAGGGTCGGCACTACAGAAAAAGTTTTAGTCGACAGAATTGAAGGCGATTATTATATAGGTAGAACACAATACGATTCTCCAGAAGTAGATGATGAAATATTGATTTCAGTAGACTCAGCGGAATTGAATGTCGGAGATTTCGTAAACGTAAAACTCGTCAAAGCCGATTATTTCGATTTATACGGAGAGGTTTTATAATTATTAGGAGTTAGGAGTTAGGAATTAGGAATTAGGGCGTGTTATGGCACGCCCTAATTTTTTTTGATTTCATTATGCATTAAAAAAACTTTCAAAATTGTATAACAAAAGCTTCGTTGTTGCGTTTTTAGGAATGAATTTTGCAGATTCAGAATAAAACAACAAAACAACAACAATGACGATAAGACAATATATATCAATTTTTTTTAAAGGTTTGGCTATGGGAATCGTGAATGTGATTCCAGTGTCAAGCGGTACTGTTTCCTTAATAATAGGAGTCTTTGAGCGCTTTATAAATTCGATAAAGGCATTGAATTTAAAGGCGTTCAAATTGTTATTTAATGGAGAATTCTCAGAGTTTGCCAGACGTACCGATATCAAGTTTTTACTTACATTAATATTAGGTATTATGGCAGGTATGATTCTTACGGCTATTTTCTTAAAAGCAATCTTTAAGCAATATGAAGTCTATGCTTATGCTTTCTTCATAGGTTTGATAATAGCTTCGGTAGTATATGTTTTTGGTATGATAGGAAAGAAAACTCCGAAGATGATGATTCTGATGTTTGTCGCCATTGCCATTTCTTTCTATCTTTCTATAAAAAGCAATCCTTATCCTAATGATAATTTCCTTTATCTGATATTTTGTGGTATTGTTGGTTCTTTAGGTATGATAGTTCCAGGAATTTCAGGTTCACATCTCATGATGGTGATGGGCAATTATGAACTTATTGTCACACAGGCATTGCCGGCCATTACGAAATTGTCTACTTTCGGACAAGGTTTTATGGTGTTGTTGCCATTCGTTATAGGAGCTGTCATCAGTATTATTTCTATTTCATATCTGTTGTCATGGCTAATGAAAGAATATAGGAACGAGACCTTATCGGTCTTGTCTGGATTTATGATTGGCAGTCTGCCTGTTGTTTATCCGTGGAAGGAAGTGTTGCCAGGAATGTATGATTACTCTTTCCATTTACCTCCGATGAATGGCGAGTTTGTGCTTGCATTGGTGATGGCTGTGATAGGCGCTGCTATTGTCTTGGTATTGAGTCATTATTCCAAAAAGAAAGAAGAGAGAATGAAGCGAAGAGCGATGAGAAAACTTAAACGCAGACAATTGTCGCGAACTCTTGGTGATGGTTCAAAATAATTTGCTTTTTTATGGTTGTGGAATAAAAAAAAATATTATTTTTGCGCCCACTATAAGAGAAGTAATTCATTAATTAAATAACTAAACTTAAATTTATTATGAGAAAATTTTTACTTATTGCAATGGTGATGTTTACTTTGCCAATGTTTGCACAAAATTACACAATGCGTATGGCCAATATCTTTTCAGAAGATGGTGCTGAAGCATGGGATTACGTTTACACAGATACAATAAACACAAGTCTTGTTTGTATCAATGAACACGACTTCCTTACACCAACAGAATGTATAGACTCTATTTTCCTTGATGAAAGAGGTAACATTACAAAATTGGCAACATGGCAAGAAGTTGAAGGCCAATGGGTCGCTGCTTGTTATGTTGAATATACATACGATGAAAGAGACTTAAGAACATCTCGTACAAACTATAACAATTTCGGTTATGGTTGGGAACTTGGTGGTGTCTACACATATAACTATGATGAAGAAGGCAGAATGATAGAATGGGCATTGGAATTCATTATTCCAGAATATCAAAAAGCTATCATTGAATATGATGAAAACGGTCTTAAAACAGCAGAAACTATTCAACAATACAATTTCTCTACTTACTATATGGAACCATCATTCTCAACAGATTACGAATATGATGAAAATGGTAACTGTGTAAGAGAAGAGGAATTTGCTTATGAAGCAGAAGTATGGACTCCAAAAATAGTTAGAGTTTATGAATATGATGAAAATGGTAACTGTGTTATAGCAGAAAAGAGAACTCCAACAGGTACTGTTCAAGAAAAACAAGTTTATACATACGATACAAGCATTTCTGCAGAAAATGTTTACTACTATGAAAATCCAGAAGATGATTACCCACAACTTCCTAAAGTTAAAGCTAACTTGTTAAAAAAATTTGAATTTTATGCACAAAATGATGAATCAGCTTTGACATACGTTACAACTTATCACTTAAACTATGAATCTTGTGGTTCAGGTACAGATGCAGTTGAAGAAGTTGAATTCAACTCAAACATCTATCCAAATCCAGCACAAGACTATGTAATGGTTGAATCAAGCGAAGCTGACTATGTTGAAGTAGTTGACGTATTCGGTAGAGTTGTTTTCGCAACAGAAATGAGCGAAACAGTCAAAGTTGACATGAGCGAATTTGCATCAGGTATTTACTTCGTTAAATTACAAGCTAACGGTGCAACATCAGTTCAAAAAATAATGAAAAAATAAATATGAATATAGAAGCACCAGGTGGAGCTAAGAGAGTTCTTCTCCACACATGTTGTGCTCCTTGTTCTTCAGCAATAATAGAGTGCATGATGCAGAATGGCATCATGCCTCTTATTTTTTATTGTAACCCTAACATTTATCCAGAAGAGGAATATCTGATAAGAAAGGATGAATGTACACGTTATGCTGAGAGCCTGGGGCTTGAGATTGTTGATGCCGATTATAACCATGAGGCGTGGCTTGCTGAAATGAAAGGTTTGGAAAACGAACCTGAGAGAGGTGGCCGTTGCTTGAAATGCTTTAAACTCCGACTTTTGGAGTCTGCCAAATATGCTCACGAAAGAGGTATCAGCGTGATAACGACAACACTTGCATCAAGCCGATGGAAGTCGCTGCAGCAGATAGAAGAGGCCGGACTCTTCGCACAGAACCATTATCCAGACGTGACATATTGGGCGCAGAACTGGAGAAAAGGCGGACTTAGCGAAAGAAGAATACAAATAATAAAAGAATACAATTTCTATAACCAAAGATATTGCGGATGCGAATTTAGTCAGAGAGTCGCAGAATCGCAGAGTCACAAAGAAAAAGTTCAACTGTAACGTTGGCCTTTTTTGATCTTAAGCTTATACTTTGAGTTTTGAATCATTGCTAATTGTTATCACACCACATACTTTGCACCTCAAAAAAAAGCGTACAAACTCTTTGTGATTTTTTTGTAAAAAAGATTTGAAAAAATGAAATGATTTTTTAAATTTGCCACTTCATTCATTAACTAACATTAAATAAAAATGGCAAAAATAAAATCATTAGCAGAACTGAGAGCTATGAAAGAAAAGCTTCAGTCAAATCTCGATCTTCGCGAAAAGAGTGAAAATTCGGAAGCGTTGACTCAGATTAAAGATGCCATGGCTGATAGTGAAGTTGCAAAAATCAAAATGCATGTGCTTTGCTGCGGTGGTACCGGATGTAAGTCATCAGCAAGTGACGAGATTGTTGCAAACTTTAACACCATATTAAAAGAAAAAGGTTTGCAAGATGAAGTTCTGGTTGTCAAAACAGGATGCTTTGGCTTCTGCGAAAAAGGACCTATCGTTAAAATGATACCTGATAATACATTTTATACACAGGTAAAACCAGAAGATGTTCAAAGAATCGTTGACGAACATATAGTGCAAGGTTGTAAGGTAAAAGACCTTCTTTATTTAGATCCAGAAACCAATGAACATGTCGCAGACTCTAAGCACATGGGATTCTACAAGAAACAACTTCGTATTGCTTTGCGTAACTGCGGTTTCATTAACCCAGAAGATATCAATGAATTCATAGCACGTAACGGCTATGAAGGTCTTGGTAAATGTTTGACAGAGATGACTCCTCAAGAAGTTATCTCAGAAGTCACAGCATCTGGCCTTCGTGGTAGAGGTGGTGCTGGTTTCCCAACAGGCGTTAAGTGGGGCCTTTGCGCTAAGAACGAAGCAGATCAGAAATACGTTGTTTGTAATGCTGACGAGGGCGACCCAGGTGCATTCATGGATCGTTCTATCATGGAAGGCGACCCTCACTCAATCATCGAGGCTATGGCAATATGCGGTTACGCTATTGGCGCCACTAAAGGTCTCGTTTATATCCGCGCTGAGTATCCTCTCGCTATCGAACGTCTCCAAATAGCATTGGCTCAGGCAAGAGAAAGTGGATTGTTAGGAACAGACATCCTCGGCAGCGGTTTCGACTTTGATATCGAGTTGCGTTATGGTGCAGGTGCTTTCGTTTGCGGTGAAGAGACAGCTCTTATCCACTCAATGGAAGGCCAACGTGGTGAACCTACTTTCAAACCACCATTCCCAGCTGTATCAGGTTACTTGAACAAACCAACTAACGTTAACAACGTTGAAACATTCGCTAACATTCCAATCATCATCACAAAGGGCGCTGACTGGTTTGCTGGCATAGGTTCAGAAAAATCAAAAGGAACGAAGGTATTCGCATTGGCAGGTCAAATCAATAACGTAGGTTTGATTGAAGTTCCAATGGGAACAACACTCCGTGATATCATATATGAAATCGGTGGCGGTATCAAGAACAACCGTGAATTCAAGGCAGTTCAGACTGGCGGTCCTTCAGGCGGTTGCTTGACAAGCAGACACTTGGATACACCTATCGATTACGAAAGTTTGATGGCTGCAGGTTCAATGATGGGTTCTGGCGGTTTGGTCGTTATGGACGAGACATCATGTATGGTAGCTATCGCTAAGTTCTATCTCGAATTTACTTGCGAAGAAAGTTGCGGTAAATGTTCACCTTGCCGTATCGGTAACAAACGTATGCTCGAAATTCTCGACAAGATTACCAAAGGCAATGGAACGATGCAAGACCTCCAAGAGTTACGCAACCTCGCTGACGTTATCAAAGACACAGCATTGTGCGGCTTAGGTCAAACATCACCAAACCCTGTTCTTTCTACATTAGATAACTTCTGGGATGAATACGTAGAACACGTCGTCGACAAGAAATGTCGTGCTGGCGCATGTAAGTCATTGATGAGTTACGAAATAGATCCTACTAAGTGTATCGGTTGTGGCGCATGTAAACGCGTATGTCCACAAGACGCTATCGAAGGAGAAAAGAAACTTGCACATCACATCGACAACCTCAAGTGTATCAAGTGCGGTGCATGTTATGAAAAATGTAAGTTCGGTGCAATCTCTATCAAGTAATTTTAGAAAGGAACATAAAAATGATAAAACTCACTATAGATAACAGACCGGTAGAAGTTCCAGAAGGTACAACTATCTTAAAGGCAGCTCGTCAAGCCGGCATTCATATTCCAACCTTATGTTATTTCGAATTGGAAGGAATGAATTTTGAAAACAAACCAGGCGGTTGCCGCGTTTGCGTTGTTGAAGTCGTTAAGGATTTCAACGGCAGACCACGCCGTAACCTCGCTCCAGCATGTGCTACAGACTGCGTAGAAGGCATGGAAGTGTTGACACACTCACAACGCGTCATCAACGCACGTCGTACAGTCGTTGAGTTGATTCTCTCTGACCACCCAACAGACTGCCTCACATGTGCTAAGTCTGGCCAATGCGAATTGCAGAAGTTGGCTCAAAACCTCGGCATCCGCGAAATACCTTACAAAGGCGAACAATCAACATATCGCGTTGACATGTCACCATCAATCATCCGTGACGTTGATAAATGTATCATGTGCCGTCGCTGTGAAAACGTATGTAACAACATCCAAAGCGTTGGCGCATTGTCAGCCGTGAACCGTGGATTCCAAGCTGTAGTAGCTCCTGCTTTCGAACAAGATATGATAGACTCTCCATGCGTAATGTGCGGTCAATGTGTTCAAGTATGTCCTGTAGGCGCTTTGAGCGAAGTTGATGACACACGTAATGTGATGATGGCTATCAACGATCCTAAGAAGACTGTCGTCGTACAAACAGCTCCTGCAGTACGCGTTGCTATAGGCGAAGAATTCGGTATGGAACCAGGTACTATCGTTACAGGTCAACTCGCAGCTGTATTACGTCAACTTGGTTTCGACTATGTATTTGATACAGACTTTGCAGCCGACTTGACAATTATGGAAGAAGGTACAGAGTTGCTCCAACGTATCGACAGATTTACA
>JAZKYG010000028.1:0-20173 GCA_045612025.1 Bacteroidales bacterium | reverse complement strand
ACCTTCGCTGTTAGGGATAACTACTGGTTCGTTACCTTCCATAACTGCAACACATGAGTTTGTTGTACCTAAGTCAATACCAATGATTTTTGACATAATTTGTTTCTCCTATTTTTATTGTTTGTTTAATTGTTCTTTTTTTTGAGTGCTGTCATATCATGGCAGCGAAACGTTTTTGTCAATCATTATGCCAATGAAATCCAGCATGTCATAACTGAAAAAATCATGTCATAATTATTTTTAACACAAAAACAAAAAAGTCACTAAAATAGTGACTTTCATTAAGTTATTTTTTTATTTGATTTTTTAATCAATAATATGACACGAAGAAATTTTAATGACAAAACGACAGCAGTTTAATAATTTCCTATCACTCTCTTAAATCCCCATTCTGGATATTCACGTATCAAAGTATTTATGGAATGGTCACTGACAGCAACTTTTTTGCTGCATACAGAGCGTGATGAGAATATACCGACGCCATTTTCTATATTGGTATATTCGGGGGTATCCATAATCGCGCTTCCAGAGTTCTGTATTAATATATAATTGTACAACTCATCGCCAGTTGAGGTTATAATGATTTCAAAACAATCTACAAAACGCTGGGTGTATGTATATGTGTTATTAACAATATTAGCATCAGCGGCAAGTTTAGAATAAAATGTCGATGGAGTGTAATTCGCAAACATATTCAAAGTGCTGCTGTTATACATCTCAACGCCAGTTCCTGAACCGAAGTGCCATCTCATTTTGTGATATGTGGTGTCACTTTGTCCTGGATCAATCTGTTTGTAATGGAAATAGCCAATCACTTCGTAATAAGCTGCTAACTGGTTGAACTGATTTGAACGCCATTCTATTCTATTTGTCACCTGTGACTCAAAATTGATGTTATTCATAGGTTTTCTTACAGTTGATCCGCATATCGTTTTCACCTTAGAAGTTATGACCTCGCCGTCTTTACGGGTTATGGCCAGATGATATTCCTGATTTTCTAACAGCTTCTCTGTTGTATAGTAAAGCACTTGATTAACTCCGCTGTAGAACAAACCTTCTGGATCATAAGGTTTAAATATTGAAGTGGTATCCAATATCACGGTCCTGACAATATTAGGACTAGTGGCAAACTTACCTGTAAGCTTGACATCTAGTTTATAGTCGTAATTGCTTGCAGAATAATCTGGTGCCATCTCGATGGCATTGCCTGTGAATGATTTGGTGATCTTTAAATAATTAGTGTCTGCCTCTACGTCAAGGTAACCATAAACGGCTGTGACTTCTTCTCCATCTGTAAAGATGTTGACACTATTATCACATGAACTAAATACAATTATAGAAAGAATTGCGAATATAGATAAGATAAGTTTTCTCATTGTAAAAATAAGTTTTAAATATAGGCAAAGATACTATTTTTTTATATACTTTTGTTGCATCAAAACAAAAGAAATGTATTTATCACATAACGTATCTTTAGTAACAACTCACGTCCTTCAAAACATGAAGAACAACGGTGAGAAAATTGCCATGTTGACAGCATACGACTACTCAATGGCAAAGATTTTAGATGAATCAAATATTGACATTATATTGGTTGGTGACAGTGCTTCCAACGTGATGGCAGGTTACAAGACCACATTGCCTATCACTTTGAACGAGATGATTTATCACGCATCATCTGTATGTCGCGCCGTGAAACGTTCTTTCGTCGTTGTCGACTTGCCTTTCGGTACATATCAAGGCAACTCAAAAGAAGCTTTGAATTCTGCAATACGCATCATGAAAGAATCTGGTGCTAACGCTGTCAAGATGGAAGGCGGACGCGAAATACTCGAGTCAGTTGAACGTATCATCAGTGCTGGCATCCCTGTCATGGGTCACCTTGGACTTATGCCTCAAAGCATCAACAAATTCGGCACTTATATCGTTCGTGCCAAGGAAGATGAAGAAGCACAACGTCTTCGTGAAGACGCTCTCTTGTTACAAGAGAAAGGCTGCTTCAGCATCGTGTTGGAAAAGATCCCTGCAGCTCTTGCAACAGAAGTGACACAGTCGTTGAGAATACCAACAATCGGTATCGGAGCAGGTTCCGGAACAGACGGCCAAGTGCTCGTGCTTCATGACATGCTCGGCATCAGCAACGACTTTTCACCTCGTTTCTTGAGAAGATATAACAACTTGTACGACGGCATCAAGAACTCCGTTCAAGCTTATATCAACGATGTAAAAGACATCAACTTCCCTAACGAAAACGAGCAATATTAATATGAGAAAACCTTTGGAAGAACGTATATTGTTTGAAGACAATCATCTCCTTGTTGTCAACAAATTGCCTTCAGAAATAGTGCAAGGCGACAAGACTGGCGATGTTTGTCTTCTCGATGACGTTAAATCTTATATCAAAGAAGCTTACAACAAACCTGGCAATGTATTCGCCGGTTTGGTTCATCGCATTGACCGTCCTGTCAGCGGCGCTGTCATTTTTGCAAAGACAAGCAAGGCTTTGAGCCGCATGACGATAAAAGTCAAGGAACGTGAGTTCAGCAAGACATATCTCGCCATCGTGAAGAACAAACCTCCACAAGAGGCTGGCGAGCTGTCGGATTATATGGTTAAAAACGAAGCGCAGAACAAGTCATATATCGTAAGCTCCAACACTAAAGGCGCTAAGCTGGCACAGCTGAGATATCGTGTCATAGGCAGTTCCGACTCTTATTATCTCCTTGAAGTTGAACTCATCACAGGACGCCACCATCAGATCAGAGCGCAGCTGGCACACATGGGCTGCCCTATCAAAGGTGACCTCAAATACGGATTCCCTCGCTCAAATCCAGACGCTTCTATCAGCTTACATGCTTATAAAATAAAGTTCGAACACCCTACATTAAAAACTCCTATCGAGATAAAAGCTCCTAAACCAACAGGAAATCCTTGGGACGCTTTTGAACTTTAGAACTTTAGAATTCTAAAACTCTAGAAATTCTAGAATTTTAGGGTTTTAGAGTTTTAGAAAAATTCGTATCTTTGTAAGCTAAATTATTACATAATGTACGCTTTATTCAAAAAAGAGATAAGTAACTTCTTAAATTCTCTCATAGGAATAATGGTGATTGTTATTTTCTTGTTAATCACTGGGTTGTTCTTATGGGTCTTTCAAAGTGATTTCAATATCATGAGTTTCGGCTATGCCAATCTGGATAGTCTTTTCATCTTAGCCCCTTGGGTATTTTTATTTTTAGTTCCAGCAGTGACGATGCGTAGCTTCGCTGAAGAGAAACGTACCGGCACAATGGAGATGTTGTTCACCAAGCCTTTGTCTGACTGGCAGATCGTTCTCGGCAAATATCTCGCAGGTGTCGCCTTGGTGCTTTTGGCTCTCATTCCGACATTGATATATTTCTTCTCTGTCTATCGTCTGAGCCAGCCTGTCGGTAACGTCGACGTGGGCGGAGTCTGGGGTTCTTACATCGGACTCTTCTTCTTGAGCGCGACATTCGTGTCAATAGGCTTGTTCTGCAGCTCAATAACCAATAACCAAATACTCGCATTCTTGTTGTCCGTGTTCTTATGCGGATTCTTGTACATCGGTTTTGATATGATCTACTCGATGGCGTTGTTCGGAAAAGTGGATTTGTTCATACAGCATCTCGGAATGTCATCGCATTACAGCTCATTGAGCCGTGGCGTCATCGACACTCGCGACATTCTTTATTTCATCAGCGTGATTGTATTATTCTTGTCATCGACAAAATTAGTCTTGTCGAGTCGTAAATGGTAAAAGGAGGAATGATGAAAAACGAACGTAAAAATCTTAAAAAGAATCAGCTTATTTCATTTGGAATCATATTGGCAGTCATAATCGCTGTTAATGTCATCGCTTCTTTTGTCTACACCCGTATCGACTTGACAAGCGAGAAGCGTTACACTCTCTCAGATACATCCAAAGAGATCTTAAAGAACCTCGATGACTATGTATATTTCAGAGTCTATCTTGAAGGCGACTTCCCTGCAGGTTTCAAGAAATTGAGAAAAGAAACCAAAGAGATGCTCGACGAGTTCAGAGCTTACAGCAAATTCGTCGACTATGAATTCATAAATCCATCAGAAAGCAACGACGCAGCAGAGAGAAACGAGACTTATAAGCTATTATACCAAAGCGGTCTCAATCCTACAGAGGTCGCTGTACAAACAAAGTCAGGCACGCAACAACTTATCATCTGGCCATGCGCTTTAGTGAGTTACCAAGAGAAAGAGAAACCTTTGGATTTGCTCGACACACATATAGGCGAGTCATCAAGTCAGGTCTTGAATAACTCAGCTCAAAACCTTGAATATAAACTCATCAGTTCAATCAAAGACCTTACTCAAGAGACGAGAGCTAGTATCGCTTTCATAGAAGGTCACGGCGAACTCAATGAAAATGAGGTATACGACATCACAAGAAGTCTTCAAAAGAAATATAACGTACAACGTATAAGCATCAACGAACAAATCACTGCGCTGAACAAAAGAACAGTAGCACACGACAGCAGCATCGTGATATCGTCTAATTACGATGCTATCGTAATTGCAAAACCAACGAAACCTTTCTCTGAAAAAGACAAGTTCATCATCGACCAATACATAATGCACGGAGGTAAGGTGTTGTGGCTCATCGATCCAGTTTTCGCTACAATGGACAGTCTGCAGACAGCTGAATCTACAATAGGAAATGCTCAAAACGTCAAACTTGACGATATGTTCTTCAAATATGGATTGCGCCTTAATGCAAATCTTCTCCTTGACCTCAACAGCGCTAAAATAGCATTGAGAACTGGTCAGATGGGCGGACAGGCTCAGATAGAATATTTCAACTGGTATTATTTCCCATTGCTCAACGCCGGGTCAAACAACAGCATCGTAAAGAACATCAATCCTGTAAAAGCAGACTTCGTCAGTTCAATCGATCCTGTCATCTCCGACTCAGACGTTCAGAAGATACCTTTGCTAAAGACATCGAATTACACCAATATCTCAAATGCTCCAGTGTACATCACGCTTGGCATGTTACGCCAAAAACCTGACCAACGCATGTTCTCACAGAAAAGCCAGAACGTGGCTTATCTGTTAAAAGGTGAATTCGAATCACTTTACGCAAACAGAATGACATCAGGAATAATGGATTCAAAGGAAATCGGATTTAAAACCATAAGCAATCCAACATCAATGATAGTAGTTGCCGATGGTGACATCATCCGCAACCAGTTCCATATCCCTAAAGGTTATCCGCTCCCATTAGGTTTCGACCAATACACACAGACAACATACGGTAACAAAGAATTCATAGAAAATGCTATCAGCTATCTCGTTGACGGAGAAGGTCTCATCGAAATAAGATCTCGTGAGTTAAAGATAAGACTCCTCGACATGAATAAGGTCAACAAAGACGCACTTTTATGGCAACTCGTCAATGTCGTATTGCCAAGTGCTATTATGGTAGTGTTAGGCTTAATTTTAGCTTTTATAAGAAAAAGAAAATTTGCAAAATAATAAATATATGAAAAAGAATCGTTTAGCAATAATAATAACATCAGCATTAATTGTCATTGCTGTTGTTCTTTTATGGAACAACCGTTATCTGACAACATTACGTGGCGATGCCTACGACTTCACTGTACGCGACACCGCTTCTGTGACACGACTTTTCTTTGCCGACAAAAGCGGCAACCAGGTGCTTTTGAGCAGAACTGAAGATGGTTGGAAAGTCAATGAGAAATACGACGCTCAGCCAATAATGGTCAATAATATGCTTTATACTCTCGACAGAATGAGAATAAAAATGCCAGTGTCACTTGCATCACACGACAATGTCATCACTCGTATGGCTGGTACCAATACAAAGGTGGAGATTTACCAGATAGTGCCTCGTATCAACTTGTTTAATAAAGTAAAACTTTTCCCTCACGAGAAACTTACAAAGGTGTTTTATATTGGCGACGTCACACAAGACAATAGCGGCACTTACGTACTTAAAGAAGGCGCAGACAAGGCTTATATCGTTCACCTCCACGGTTTCAGAGGTTTCATCAGTTCACGCTTCAGCGCTAACCAAGAGGACTGGCGCGACCATAAGATCATTTCCGAGAACATAAAAGACATCGCTTCTTTGAAACTGGAATTCAACAACGACCCAGATAACAGTTATGTCATAAATGAAACTGGCAATTACAAATACGAGATGATACGTCTCAATGATGGATCTAATGTCGACATCGATACTATCCGCATGCTTAACCTCTTGACATCATTCGGTGATGTACGCTTCGAGGCATTCTTGTCAGACATAACAAAAGAACGTCGCGACTCTATCATCAACTCGCCTTATCAAGAGAGACTCACTCTCACTACAAAAGACGGCAGACAAGAAGTCATCAGGACATACACCATGAGAATCAACGCATCAGCATTTGGATTCACTGAAGATGACTGGGACGATGACCCTGACCATAAATATGCTTATGTAGAAAACAACGACGAACTTGTCATGATACAAGACTTCGCTTTTGGCAAGATACTCAGACCTGCAGAATATTACGAAAAGGGCTACGTAGCACCAAAACGTACCATCTATATTGAAGAGATGGAAGAGATACCAAGCAGCAGTCTCCCTTTTTAAGGTGGTGAGATGCTGAGTATCCAAGATACTAAGAAAAATGCGTTAGTGATTTACTAACGCATTTTTCTTAGTGTCTCAGCTCTTGATTAAATACTTCTATTAAGATAATCCGAATAATCTTCTGGTGTGCTCTTATATTCTTTGCCGTAGAGCGCAGAGTTTATCAGGAAGTCGGCTGATGCGTGGTTGCAGGCCGTAGGCACATCATAAAGCACGCTTAATCTCAACAGGGCTTTGACATCGACATCATGAGGCTGGCTTGTCATAGGATCCCAGAAGAAGATGAGATAGTCGATTTTGCCTTCAGAAATAAGAGCGCCGAGCTGTTGGTCGCCGCCCAACGGACCAGACTTCAGTCTGTTGATATTAGGCAATACTGAGGATAAAATCTTACCGGTTGTTCCTGTAGCGTAAAACTCATTGCCTATGAGCTTTTCAGCATGTTCGGTAACCCATTTCAAAAGGTCATCTTTCTTTGCGTCATGCGCAACAAGAGCTATTGTTTTCATGTTTATTGTTTTATTGAGCCTAAAAAATCGGTCACTGACTGTCTGTCAAGTGACCGATATCTAATTATTCGTATTCGTAATATTCTATGACATCGTCATAACTTTTGGTAACAGGGAAATTTCCGTCATAAGTATAATTGATATACTCTGTATCTGTGTATGAAAATCCCATATATGACTCAGTAGATGTTATTTCTGTGATATTGTTTTTGTTAAACATGCCAAAGTTGTCATCGTGTTCAAGACACAAAAAGTTACGGAAAGGATTTGACTTGTCGTCATGTCTGTAATAATATTTCTCTTTATAGTTACCTGTTTCCATTTCTATTTCAGAGATATTTTTGCCTAACCAATCAATGTCGATTTCTATTCTAGTAGCGGCTCTTTCAGCAGGAAGTTTGCTCAACATATCATCTGTAACAACAGAAGTCAATTCTGGCACAACATATTTAAGAGGACTTGCCAGACTTTTGCTTGGAGATTTGGATGCGTCAGAAACTAACACTATCTCCGTCAATTCGTTATCGTCATATTCAAAAGTCCATGTTGCGGTATTGAAGCCATCTTCGAAATATTTTACTTGATACAATCTGCCGTACTTGTTGTAGATGTATTCTGAATATTCGTTGTATTCATCATTTTCCACTTTTACAAGCTGGCCTTTTTCATTGTAGTTAAACAAGTCAGTGTATTGCAAACTGCCGAATGTATTGTAATATTCTATAAACTTCAATTTTTTGCCATTCCAACACCATGATTCAGAAAGTGTTTTTCCTAATCCATAGTCGACGTAGATTTTACTGATTTTTTCTTTTGGATTGTAAGGCTTTGTTTTTTGGCAAGAGGTGAATGTTACTGCAAATAAGGCTATCGCAAGTAATAAGCTTATTTTTTTCATAATAAGTATCTCTGTTATATCCCATCGAGACCTCGGTTTTGGTAAAAATTAGTTTATTAATAATTAGTATAGTTTTTAACGTAGTAAAGATACGAAATATTTTGATATGATGGGAATAAATTTTCCTTTGGCTATACTTGCTTCTTTTGCGCAAAATAATGCAACTTTTCTTTATCTTTGCATTGTTTAAAAATCTAACTCCTAATTCCTAACTCCTAACTGAATTATCATGGGCAGAAATAAATTTTCACAACGCGAGATAGATATCATTCGTAAGCTTTTAAATCGTAAGGTGGCGGGTAACCGCGGTGGCCAGAAGATGGTACGTCACACTTTACGTACTGTCTTTAATTTCAACATCTCAGATTTCAACGAACAAGGCAAACCTTTTGGTCCGCTCGATTTAGACGAATGCGTACGTCGTCGCAGGATTCAAATCCTCGATGAGGCGACGATAGAGGCGATGAAATTGCGTTATGCCGAGAAGAAACAGTATGAAGAGACTCTCAATCAGGCGGAAGCAATCGCCAACGGCGAAGTGGAAGACTGGCAAGAAGTCTTGAAACAATGGAATGAATATTATAACACTGAACATTGAGCTAAGGTTGTTGAATCTTGAACATTTATTGATTACAATTGCTTTCTGATATTAGAAAAATCTTTTGTCATTTATCTTTTGGCTTTAGACTTTTTTTATCTTTGTGAAGATATTAGTGTTATGAAAAAGATAATACTTTCTATATGGAATTTTTATGCCGACGGCTTTAAGAATATGACATGGGGCAAAACCCTATGGTTCTTGATAATTCTTAAAGCCGTTATTCTTTTCCTGGTATTGAGGATGTTCTTTTTCAAACCTGTTATGGCAGGAAAAACTGATGAACAGAAAAGCGAATACGTTGGAACGCAATTAATTAGGAATTAGAAGTTAGGAATAAGGAGTGAAGGTAGAGACGTATCAATTGCACCATAAAAATAAATAATATGCAATTGCTGCGTCTCATGATAAAAATAATTAGATAACAACAAAAAATGATATTATGGTAGAAAGCGCATTAGTAGGTTGGTCGAGGGCGCAGTTTGCTCTCACTGCTGCTTATCACTGGATTTTTGTCCCTCTCACTTTGGGACTCGCTATCATTATGGCGACAATGGAAACTCTTTATGTTGTAAAAAAAGACGAGTTCTGGAAACAGACTGCTAAGTTCTGGATGAAGATCTTCGCTATCAACTTTGCTGTCGGCATCGCAACGGGTATCATCCTAGAATTCGAGTTCGGTACCAACTGGAGCAACTACTCCTGGTTCGTGGGCGACATCTTTGGTGCGCCTCTCGCCATCGAGGGTATCTTCGCATTCTTTATGGAGGCTACTTTCTTCGCGGTGATGTTCTTCGGATGGGAGAAGATAAGCAAGAAGATACATCTTGCTTCCACATGGTTCGTCGCTATTGGCGCAGCTATATCGGCTCTCTGGATTCTCATAGCCAACTCATGGATGCAGCATCCTGTAGGCATGGAGTTTAACCCTGATACAGTCCGTCATGAGATGGTCGATTTCTGGGCGTTGGTCCTTAATCCTGTCGCTGTCTCTAAGTTCTTCCATGCTGTTTTCAGTGGCTGGATGACAGGTTCTATATTCGTCATTGGTGTCAGCTGCTGGTATCTCCTCAAAAAGCGTGAGACTCGCTTTGCTCTTGCAAGTATCAGAGTGGCTGCTATAGTCGGTATCATCGGTACATTTGCCGTCATGCTCAGCGGCGATAGTTCAGGAATTCACGTAGGTAAATATCAGCCGATGAAACTCGCTGCTGCAGAAGGTCTCGAAGATGGTGGCACACGCGCTCCTTTCTCAATAGTGCCTGGCGTAGAAATACCTGGTATGCTGTCAATACTGGCAACTCACGATATTAACGGATATGTCCCTGGCATCGACAATATTCTTGATGGTTACACCACTCCTGATGGCGATGTGTATCTGTCAGCAGAAGATAAAATTGAACGCGGCAAGACCGCATTGACGGCTTTCGCTAAATATCGCGAATTGAAAGACACCGATCCAGAGGCTGCTGCTGAAGCTCGCCAGATCCTCGATGAGAATGTAGACTACTTCGGCTATGGCTATATTGAAAGTCCTGAAGAACTTGTGCCTAATGTGCCTTTGATTTATTGGTCATTCCGCGTTATGGTTTATTTCGGAACATTCTTGCTCTTCCTTATGATTCTCGTCTTATGGATGGAATGGAAGGGACGTCTTGCCAATATGAAATGGCTACAATGGGTTTCATTGTTCTCTATTCCTTTGGTTTATCTCTGCGGACAAGCTGGTTGGATTGTCGCAGAAGCTGGTCGTCAGCCATGGACTATCGAAGGTCTGCTTCCTGTCAATGCTGCTGTGTCAAGTGTCAGCGTTGGTGCGGTGCAAACCACATTCTTCATCTTCGTGGTGATATTCACACTCTTCCTCGCTATCGAGACTCGTATCTTATTAAAAGCTATCAAACAAGGACCTAAAACAGAAGAATAATAAGGAGGAAATTTATGATTACATACACATTCTTACAGCAATACTGGTGGTTTCTCATCGCTCTCTTAGGTGGATTATTGGTGTTCTTGCTTTTTGTCCAAGGCGGTAATGCTCTCATTTTCTTGGCAGGAAAGAACGAGGACCAACGTCAGCTCATCGTCAATTCAACGGGTCGTAAGTGGGAACTTACATTTACCACTCTTGTCACTTTCGGCGGTGCATTCTTCGCATCCTTCCCTCTTTTCTATAGCACCAGTTTCGGTGGAGCTTATTGGGTCTGGATATTGATACTCGTGACATTTGTGTTTCAGGCTGTGTCATACGAATTCCAAAGTAAGGCTGGCAATATCTTAGGAAAAAATACATTCAGAATATTCTTGACCATTAACGGCTGCCTTGCACCTTTATTAATAGGTGCTGCAGTAGGAACATTTTTCACAGGTTCAGATTTCGTAGTGAACAAGAACGCCGTCAGCAACATTGGGTCTCCAATCATCAGCCGTTGGGTTAATGAATGTCACGGTCTTGAAGCTGTTGCTAATCCGTTTAATGTCGAATTTGGTCTAATGGTGATGTTCTTGGCTGTATGCCTCGGTGCATTATATATGATTAACAATATTGATGATAAAGAACTCAGTCTTTCATTACGTCGCAGCCTTATGATATGTTTTGGCGGTTTCCTCTTGATGCTGGTCTTGGTTCTCATTCAGTTCATCACAATGGAAGGCTTTGCTGTCGATGCAGAAGGCATTGTCACAATGGAGAAGGGCAAGTATTTCCATAACTTGATACAGATGCCTGTCGTATTGGTAATGTTCTTATTGGGAGCAGTCTTGCTCGTAGCAAGCGTTGTCTTGACATTGGTTAAAAAAGAATTTAACAGAGGAATATGGATTGCCGGTCCTGGTACCGTTTTAGCAGTGATGGCGATATTCATGATAGCGGCTTATAACGGCACAGCTTATTATCCATCGACAGCAGACATTCAGTCTTCATTGACATTATCAAATAGCTGCTCAAGTGAGTTTACTCTCAAAACCATGGCGGTCGTATCATTGATAATACCATTCGTAGTGGCTTATATTGCATATTTCTGGCGTCAGATGGATAAGAAATCTCTGACAAAAGAAGAATTGGAAAAAGGAGAAACTTATTAAAATCTCAAAATTTCAAAAACACAAAACCTCAGAATTTCAGTTTTTTTTGAGATTCTGAGGTTTTTAATTTCTGAGATTTTATTTAACGGCTTCTACATTAGATCTCGCTATATTAATAGCCAAAGATTGTCCTACGGCTTCTATATCGATAATAACTCGATGTTTGCCGTTTATCTTTACGAATCTTCCGACAAGGTCTTTCATCTGTCCTGATTTCACTCTCACCAATTCACCTTCTTTAAAGTCTTCGTAATTGACATCATGTAAGTCGGTGTCATTAATATATTCTTTAATGGCTATAATCTGATTCTTGGGAATCTCTACTGGTTTTCTTTCAAAACATATAAACTTGACTACACCAGTTATGTTTAGAACATTATAATATTCGTTGTCAGATATATGGACAAATAAATAAGAGCGAAATAATGGTTCTTCCACTTTTTTCTTGCGGTCGCTCCATTGTTTCACTCTTGTTATTAAAGGAAGAAATGATTCGATACCTATGTCGTCAAGTTGTTCGTGAACTTTCTTTTCACTTCTTGACTTTACATAGATAGCAAACCATTTCTTATTTTCCTTAATATCTGTCATAATGACAAATTATAATCAAGATTTATGTTCTTCATCATAGTAGCCACGTCCATAGTTAGAACCATATCTATATCCATATCCGTAACCATATCCATATCCTCCATATCCATAGCTATATCTGTAACCATATGAACCTTGGAAGTTGATGCCGTTGACAACTAAGCTGACACTATAATTACGTTGTTCCAAATCTTTGATGACTGTTTCAAAAGCTTTCTTGTTTGTTTCACCTTGACGTATGATATATACAGATGTATCTACATGTTTCATTAATAACAATGCATCTGTTACCCACAAGAGAGGAGGTGTGTCGATGATGATATAGTCGTATCTTTCTTTTAATTTTTCAAAGAATTTATCGCATTTATCTGATGCTATCAACTCTGCAGGGTTTGGTGGTATAGGTCCGCCAGTGATGATATCTAATGTTGGCAGCTTGCCTGAAGGTTGTATTATCTCATCTAATGAAGCTTTACCTGAAAGATAAGAACTAACGCCTATTTTATTTGACAAACCAAACTCTTGGTAAAGACGAGGTTTACGTAAGTCCATACCAACCAAAACTGTTTTCTTTCCGTACATGGCATAGATAGATGCCATATTGATAGAGATGTAAGTCTTACCAATGTTTGGAGAGTCGGATATAACAGAGAACACACATTTGTCTTTACCTTGTACGATATACTCAATATTGGTTCTGATGGATCTGAATGATTCAGATACTGGTGATTTTGGTGAGTCGATAACGAATGTGGTACTTGAATTTGAATCCTTAGGACTGGTGTAAGGAATCTGACCGATAATAGGCAATTTGCTTATCTTTTCAATATCGCTCTTTTCCAAAATTTTATTGTTGAATATTTCTTTTAAGAAGATGAATGCTGCTGGGATACCACAACCTAAGACAATGCAGACAAGATAAATCATCATACTTCTTGGAGCTACTTTTCTTACTCTGGAAACGCGTGCTTCATCAATGATGCTGTTGTCTGGACTATTGCTTGCCATCACGATTTGTGCTTCAGCACGTTTCTGCATCAAGAATTTATAAAGCTCATCATTCAATGCGAATTTACGTTCGTATCCTAAGTAAGCACGTTGTGTTGTAGGCAATTGTTTGATTTGTTCGTCGTATGCATTAATCTGATTTGTCAATTCTAATATAGTGACCTCAGTGTTATGAATCATGTTGTTGATATTTTCCAACAATTGCATCTTGGTCTGGATGATTTGTTCGTCGAGGTTTTGAACCATAAGGTTTTTTTCTGTTGAAACAGCCAAGAGCTTTGACTTTTCTGATGAGATCGCAACTAACTCAAGAACGAGTTTGTTAAGCATCTGATCCTGGATGCCCATAGCACTAGGAACGACTAACTTGTTCAAATCATCAATGTTCTTATTGATATAATCTTGAAGATTTTGATAATATTTAATGCTCAATTCCAATTCTGATTTACGTCTTTCAATGTCTTTGAGACGGTTGAACATCTCGCTTGATTGAGTCCTTAAATCCATGAAATCATTGCCTTCTTGGAATACTTGGAGGTCAAATTCCGCTTTGTTCAAAGAGTCTTGAATGCCTATCAATTGCTCATCGATGAAGATGACAGTGTTTTCAGAAACGAGATTCTTTTGCTCCAAGTTTCTTTCCATATATTCGTTGAGCAACTGATTGAGATAATCAGTGATCTTATGTGGATTGTGACCTAATATTGAAAGATTTATTATGGATGAAGTCTTTGTACTTTGGGCAATTGACACTCTGCTCATCTCGGCTATCAATGCCAATCTGCTCTTGATAATGAAACTGTATTTTAAATTGTTTTCTTTCTCTGGGTCAGGATTGTAATTGCTGTTTAAGACTATTCTGAATTTATTGAATCCATTGTTAACCCATTCTCCGAAACGGAATTCGCCTTCATAATCTGGTATATGAACAAAACCAGCGCTATTTATATCTGTTTTGTAGTCATAGACTCTACATTCGTTTTCTTTAGACTTTAAACGATATCTCTCGTTGTCAAGAAAAATGATTTCATATTTATTTCCCACGACTTGCAATGTGTCGTAGTCGAGTTCTACATTGAAAGGAGTGCTTTTGTATAATTCTCTTGTTGCGACGCGTCCTCTAGAATAATAAGAGACATTGAAAAACTCCAACTCTTTAATGGTTCTTTCTCTCAGACTGAATGAGTTGAGAATGCCTATTTCGTTATCAATATTGATGTTGCTCTTGAATGTCAAACCTGTCATCATGGAAGTAGGGTCAATGCCCATTTTGTCTTCTTTGATGAATACAGATGCAGATGATTGATAAACATTAGGTGTGTATCTGTTGTAAATGAATCCGCATACTAAAGCGATGAAGATACCTATGGCAAAAAGATACCAATAGCTAAGTAACTTTATTACTATAACTTTAAGATCAATACTGTCTTCTTCTTGGTATTGATTAGGGTTTTGGAATTCTGTATTGTTCATATTTCTTTATTTCTTTTATTTCAAATAAACTGCAACGAATGTAAAGCATGTCACAAGAAGTGACATTGCTGATATGATAGTGCCGTAAGGTACACTTGTGAAACCGAATTGTTTAGTCTTCAATGGTTCTACATAGATGATGTCGTTAGGTTTCAAGTAATAATCAGGTGATGACAAGATATCTGCGTCATTAAGATTGACTCTTACAATTTGAGAACCTTTTGGTGTTTGGTGTATAATTTTGATATTGGCTTTATTTGCAAAGTCTGTAGCATTGCCTGCTAAGGCGATTGCTTGGAAAAGATTGATGTCAGACTGATAGATTTGATATTGTCCAGGACGTGCTACTTCACCTAATATTGTTAGATTGAATACGCCAAGCTTGACATAGACGATGGTTTCTTTGAGGTATTCATTTATGATAGCTTGGACTTTTTCTTGTATTTCATCTACTGTTAGGTCTTTGACATAAATGTTGCCAGCGAAAGGCATGTTGATGTTGCCGTCTTCTCCTACTGTATATCCGTTGAGGTAGATGGCGGCGTTGCCGCTACTATATGTACTGGTTGTTGTAGTGGTTGCTTGGTTTGTATAGTTGAAATATGTGTTGAATTTACTGTCGAGACTTGCTATTCTGATATATAAGTTGTCGCCAGGCTGTACCTTGTAATCGAATACGCGTTCATTGTCATATACTATCGACATAAATGAACTGTCGTTCATCATTGTTTCATTCTGCAAATACAAAATCTTCTTTTGGGGTACACATGATGTGAACATTGAAACGGTCATTATCGAAATGACGCAAAATAATAAAGCTATTTTTTTCATATTGTATCTTATTTAGTCGTGACACATTCTATTTTTACGCTTTTGATTCCGTATAAAGGATCTTTAGGATATTTGTTTTCAAGTTTGAAGGTGTAGACGCCTTTCTCGCTAAAAGTCATCTCGCTCATTATTGGAAGTCTGAAGGTGTAATAACCGTTTTTGTTATCTGCCTTCCAATTTCCATCCTTGTCTTTGAGCATAAATTTATAGTCTCTTGATCTTCCGCCATTGTCGTCTGGATTTTTTATGGTAAGGTTAAATAGCAAAGGACAATCGCTTTGATGAGCCTCATAAATGTTAGGATAGTTTTCATTAACCAAGACTTCCATTATGACATCGTATTTTTGAGAGTCTTTATTTACGTTGAAACTGCCGTTCAAATAATCAAAACGTTCCCATTCTTGATTTTTAAATTCTCTGAAAATCACGACGTTATCTTGCTTGTTTGAACAAGAAGACAAGGCAAGTGACAATAATAAAAAAATACTAGAAACTATACGCATAGTACAAATTTTACAACCTACAAATATAAAACTTTTTTCTTTCTGTTTGGAAAGTAAATAAAGGTATTTTTTATATTTTTGTTATCTCAATAAATTACATTTTTATGATCATAAGAAGAGTCAATTATTCATCAAGAAAGTTTGTTGTCATTGCGATATTTTCTATCGTGGTGTTGATTCTTATGGTCAAGCTATTTTTGATACAAGTTGTTGATCAGTCGTACAAACGTTCGTCTGACAATAACACGCTTCGTTACATTACGCAGTATCCTGCACGTGGAAAGATATATGACAGAAATGGAAATTTGTTGGTCTATAATGAAGCCATTTATGATCTGATGGTCATCCCTCGTCAGGTGAAAAATCTCGATACTCTTGCTTTCTGTTCGACAATTGACATCACTCGCGAGTCTTTTAACGAAAAGATGACAAAGGCGAGACGTTATTCTTCATTCAGTCCTTCTGTCTTTATGGCGCAGATAACTAAAGAAGAATACGGCAGGATAGCAGAGAACCTTCATCAATATCCTGGCTTTTATTTTCAGACTCGTTCGGTGAGAAACTATCCTTATCCTATTGCAGCTCATACATTAGGAAACATAGGCGAGGTGGGCAGAAGGGATTTGGAAAAGGATTCCTATTACAAGGTCGGCGATTATATAGGCAAGTCGGGGATTGAGTCGTTTTATGAAAAAGAACTTCGCGGAGAAAAAGGTTTGAAGATAATTGTCGTTGACGTCCATAATCGTGAGAAGGAGCGTTTTATGAATGGGGAATTCGACACTCTTCCTGTCGCAGGCAAGGATATTTATCTTGGCATAGACGCCGAACT
Source organism: Bacteroidales bacterium (assembly GCA_045612025.1). Taxonomy (GTDB): domain Bacteria; phylum Bacteroidota; class Bacteroidia; order Bacteroidales; family F082; genus Limimorpha. The sequence continues at coordinate 3,191 of JAZKYG010000028.1, read as the reverse complement.
TCAGTCGTATGGCGAAGCTCTCATGAAAAACAAGACGGGCTCCATAGTGGCTATCGAACCTTCAACGGGTCAGATACTAGCAATGGTGACAAGTCCTTCTTATGATCCTAACGAACTTGTGGGTAGAGTGCGTGGTGCTAATTATTCGAAATTGTTGAACGACACTCTCAAACCTCTCGTAAACCGTGCTACTAGCGGTATCTATCCTCCTGGTTCTACATTTAAGATGATAAATGGTCTGATAGTATTGCAGAGCGGCGCTGTCACCGCTAAGTCGGCCTATCCTTGTCAAGGAAAAGAAAGTCAGCCTATTCGTTGTACACACTCTCATGGTAATCCAGTCTCTCTCTACGACGCTATAGAGAACTCATGTAACCCTTATTTCTGGGAGACGTTCAGAGATATGTTCGCTTCTTCTCGTTTCTCTTCAACAAAGGAGGCTTATCAATATTGGTATGATCTGGTGACCAGCTTCGGACTTGGTTCTACGTTTAAGACGGATATTCCTTCAGAGGCATCAGGCAATATTCCGAAGAGTTCTTTATATGACAAGATGTATAGAGGCGTGTGGAATTCATTAACGATCAGATCTTTGAGTATCGGACAGGGTGAGATTCTTGTTACTCCATTACAATTAGCTAATATGGCGGCTGCCATCGGAAACGAGGGCTACTACTATCCTCCGCATCTCATAAAATCGTTCAGCGATGGAACACCGATAGATTCCAATATGACGACAAAAAGGGTTATTGACATAAAACCTAAACATTTTAAGGATGTGAAGATAGGTATGCGCCGTGTCTTTGAAGGCGAGGGCGGTACAGCACGCGCCTCTGCAATAGACAGCATTCAGGTGGCGGGCAAGACTGGCACAGCAGAGAATCCTCATGGTGACGACCACTCTCTGTTCATGGGATTCGCTCCGGTCGACAATCCTCAGATCGCCATCGCTGTGGTGGTTGAAAACGCAGGCTTCGGATCTCAGTGGGCTGCTCCTATGGCAAGTCTTATGATAGAGAAATATATACGTGGTTACATTAAAGATACTAGAAAAGAGAAACGATTTATTGAATAATAAAATAGGCTAAAGACAAAAGGTTAAAGACTAAAGATTGTTGTCTGTTGACCGTTGTCTGCCGAAAGCAAAAATATGACGACAAGAAATAACATAATAGGTAAGATAGACTGGCCACTGCTGATGATGTATCTCGCTCTGGTAGTCATCGGCGTGTCAACGATTTATGCTGCTGCTTATAACGAAGCCCATCCAAGCATCTTCGATATGTCGCAGCATTATGGCAAGCAGGCTCTATTCCTTGGTGTCAGCATGTTTATGGGACTCATCATCATGCTCATAGACGCGAAGTTTTTTAATGCTTTCGCTTATGTAATTTACGGATTGTCAATACTTGCCTTGCTGTATGTTCTTGTGGCTGGCTCAACCATAGCGGGGTCTAAATCTTGGATACAGCTTGGCGGATTCTCCTTCCAGCCTTCAGAATTCGCTAAGTTCGGAACGGCTTTAGCTGTTGCGCATTATCTTGGTAACATCAACACCGACTTTTCAAAACTGAAGACGCAGATGATAGCTTACGCCATGGTGCTGTTCCCGATGATGCTCGTCTTATGTCAAGGCGATGCTGGTTCGGCTTTGGTGTTCCTCGTCTTCATACTCGTCTTCTATCGTGAAGGTATGTCGGGCAACATATTGTTGATAGGACTCGCCGCCGTTATTCTCTTCCTTCTGACTCTTTATTTTGACAAATGGTATGTCCTGATAGGACTGACGGTGATTTTTATAGCACTGATGTTCTTCATTGAGAGGACGAAGAAAAATATCTGGAAGATGATAGCTGTCTTTGCGGTCTCAACGATGTTTATCTTTTCTGTCGACTTCTTCTTTTATGAGATATTGAAACAGCATCAGAGGACTCGTATCAATATAATATTAGGTATTGAAAAAGACACTCGTGGCGTTGGCTACAACCTTCACCAATCGAAGATTGCCATTGGTTCGGGTGGATTTTCTGGCAAGGGTTATATGCAGGGAACTATGACGAAATATAACTTCGTTCCGGAGCAGCATACCGACTTTATCTTCTGCACGATAGGAGAGGAGTTCGGTTTCATTGGTTCTTTCGTTCTGCTGTCGCTTTATCTCGCTTTATTGATAAGGATAATATTGCTGGCGGAACGGCAGCGCTCGCCTTTCAGCAGGATTTATGGCTATGCTATAGCCTCGATTATATTTTTCCACCTTATGGTAAATATAGGAATGACAATAGGATTGATGCCTGTCATCGGAATCCCACTGCCATTCCTCAGTTACGGAGGATCCAGCCTCCTTATGTTCAGTCTGATGTTCTTCGTCTTTCTAAAACAAGACGCGAATAGGATGAATATCCTTTGATGAACTTTAGAAATCTAGAAATCTAGAACTTAGAAAAATTTCTAGAGTTCTAAAGTTCTAAAATTCTAGATTTCTATATCATATTCCTAAAGAGATTCCGAGTCCCATTGCGGTCTTGACAAGGTCGTTGTCCATTGTCACGAAGTTCATTTTTGCCACTGCGTCTTCCAAAGGTACTGAGATGATGTTTGGATGGCGATATGCTACCATCTTGCCATATTCCTGATTCAATACCATTTCAAACGCCTTGACACCAAATTGTGAAGCGAGCACTCTGTCGTAAGCGATTGGCACGCCGCCTCTTTGAAGGTGTCCTAATGTTGTCTCACGCATGTCGTGCTTGAATCCTGCAGCTTTCATCTGTTCGATGAACTTCTGTCCGATGCCGCCGAGTTTCACGTTTTCGTAGCCTACTTCTTTGCTTACTTCAAACACCTGTTGTCCGTCTTTTGGTTTTGCACCTTCGGAGATGACGACGACGGCGAATCCTCTGTCGTTGACGAATCTGCTTTCCAGTTTTTCTTTGACTTTTTCAATGTCGTAAGGGAACTCTGGAAGGAGACATACCTCCGCTCCGCCAGCCACGGCTGCGTTCAACGCAATCCATCCGGCGTCGCGACCCATCACCTCTAATACAAAGACGCGGTTGTGACTCGCCGCTGTCGTGACGAGCTTGTCGACCGACTCGGTGGCGATTTCGACAGCGGTCTGGAAACCGAATGTGCTGTCGGTCATCGATAAGTCGTTGTCTATCGTCTTAGGAACACCGATGATGTTAAGT
>JAZKYG010000027.1:0-33389 GCA_045612025.1 Bacteroidales bacterium | reverse complement strand
CCAGGTCTTGAACCAAATCGCAGCTTTATTCTTGGACGAAACAAAAGACATCGTTCCTAACTGGAAAATCGCTACTCCAGACCCAATGGTTACAGTAGGCAGACTCTGCAAGCCATTCCCAGTTGAAATGATTATCCGCGGCTACCTCACAGGAAGCTCTTGGCGTACTTACAAAAGCGGCAAACGTGAAATCTGCGGCGTAGAGATTCCAGAAGGAATGAAAGAACATCAACGCTTCGAAAAACCTATCATCACTCCTACAACAAAAGCTGACGAAGGTCACGATGAAGACATCTCACGCGAAGAAATCATCCGCCAAGGTCTCATCAGCGAAGAAGACTACAAACAAATCGAGGAAATCACATACAAATTATTCCAACGCGGTACAGAAATCGCTGCTAAACACGGACTTATCCTCGTTGACACAAAATACGAATTCGGCAAGATCGGCGATCAGATCTACCTCATGGACGAAATCCACACCCCAGACTCATCACGTTATTTCATCGCTGATGAATATGAAGAATGCTTCGAAAAAGGTCTTCCTGTCAAACAGCTTTCAAAAGAATTCGTACGTGAATGGTTAATGGCAAACGGCTTCCAAGGTCAAGAAGGACAACAAGTTCCAGAAATGACACCAGAAATCGTAAGCAGCATCTCTGAACGTTATATCGAACTCTACGAAAAAGTCACAGGCAAGAAATTCGAAAAAGCAGACGAATCAGACGATATCTTGAAACGTATCGAAAAGAACATCGCTGAATGCCTTGAGAAACTTGACTGATTTTTAAAAATCAGAACTTCAGAATCTCAAAACTTCAAAAATTTTTGAAATTCTGAGTTTTTGAGGTTCTGAGTTTTTGAGGTTCTAAGTTTTAAAAAAAGATATTCTTTATAACCGATGTGTTTCTCGTTGGTTCAAAATATCTTAACTCCGACTTGATATTCAACTGATTGAGATAATTCCTAATATCTCTTCTAGTCAGGACGATACCATTGTTAAATGGATTTATATAAAACAAGACATCTTCCAACTGCGGAAAATGTCTTGTTTTTTTGCAATATGCCAAAACGAAATGATGTGGCAAGACAACTGGATATATAGGAAGATTAAGACGTTCTGCCACAATGCAATACAACATACCTAAAGAAAAAGGATTGCCAATATGTGTCTCTAGAAGCTTGTTGACATAATAATAATCCTGATTGCCGACAGCCACTTTATCGCCCTTGAATCTGTTGATGTCGTAAATGATATGATTCAAAATCTTGACTTGCTCCAATGGCGTGAGGTTGTAATTCAATTCCTTCTCAACCTGTTCTATCATCATAATAATCTGAAACCCAATAGCATTCCAATCAGCCTTTGGATACATATATTTAGACAATAAGAAATAAGGTTCCAGGAGGTCATACTCGCGCTTGTCGTGCCACGAGTTCAGCTTATCCATAAGACCATGTCTCTCAATAGCGTGAATGAGACTTTCCAATCTATTCATATGAAAGCCATCTGTCGTATTCGCCAATTTGTCCCTTAACAAAGGTAAGACCTGCTCACCATAAGCCATGATAGCATTCGCTATATTTATATATAGGTGTTCGTCAGGCTCATCAGTAAGGGAAATCAGAGACTCCAATGTTTTTGGACTTTGACTTAGGGAAGATGTCGTTTTCATATCATTAGATTTTATACTGAAAACAACATTTTGTCAATAAAGTTTCAAGGGAATATATTATTTATAGAAATCGTTATCTATCATATACTTATACGATTCTCCAGGCATAAAATAACGTACGTCTTTATTTTCTGCCACGGCCTTTCTGATGAAAGTAGATGATATTTCAATCTCAGGAGCGTCGATGACATGTACTGATTTATGATTTGATAGTTCACCGCCTTCGTAATTCTTTCTTGGATAGACAAGGATGTTATAATTGTCGAGGATGGACTGATAGTCTTTCCATTTGTCGAAGCAGGCGAGGTTGTCCATTCCGCATATCAGGTAGAAATCGGTATCGGGATACAGTTCCGACAGACGTCTGAGGGTGTCGATGGTATATGATGGTTTTGGCATATTGAATTCGATGTCGCAGACCTCAAAACGCGTGTCGTTTTTCACAGCTGCCTCCAACATATCGAAGCGATGCTGATCTTTAAGCAGCGTGTTCTCTTCTTTGAACGGGTTTTGAGGACTGACAACGAACCATATAGAATCCAAATCGGTGTATTCCACAATATAGTTGGCAAGTATCAGATGTCCGTTATGGACAGGGTTGAACGAGCCGAAGAACAGACCGATTTTTCTTTTCTTCATATTATAAGATGTTGAAGAGTTGTTCTTTTATTTTTTCGAGTTCATCTTTCATCTTCACGACAAGACGTTGGATGTCGGCGTCATTAGCCTTAGAACCGAGAGTATTGATTTCGCGACCCATTTCCTGAGCGATGAAACCAAGTTTCTTGCCTGCGCCTTCTTCGTCGATAGTCTCTTCATAATAAGAGCAGTGTTTTGCAAGACGAACCTTTTCCTCTGTGATGTCAAGCTTTTCGAGATAAAATATGAGTTCCTGCTCGAAGCGGTTCTCGTCATATTTGCCCGACTGAGTAAGTTCAGTAAGATTCTTTATAAGTTTGTTTTTGATATTGTCGTGACGGTTAGTCTCAAAAGGAGTCACCTCGTTAAGATATTGCATTATAAGGTCTTTTCTCTTAAGCAAATCTTCTTTGAGTATCTCGCCTTCCTTTCTGCGGAAGTTATCTGTCATATCAAGAGCAGATTGCAGAGTCTCTTTTATCTTTTCAAAGAAATCCTCATCGTACTGCTGTTCAGGTGTCACGAAGATGCCTGGCATCTTGAAGAGAAGCATTGCCAAATCAGCAGATTGAGGGATGTTATATTCTTCAGATATTTCCTTTACCTGTTTGAGATAAGAGGCTATCACTTCTTTTTCGATATGAGTATTTTGTTCAACGTTGGTGTCGGTGATGGAAATCATGACATCCACCTTACCTCTTTGCAAGGTGTTAGCTACCATATTGCGATATTCCAATTCCTGTGAACGTATCTCTTGAGGTAATTTCACTGACAAATCCAACTGTTTTGAATTCAGTGTCTTGACTTCAACAACTATTCTTTTTGTGAGGTATATTTGTTCGGCTTTACCATAGCCGGTCATTGATTTAATCATAATTTTTCTTTTGCTACAAAGATACGCCAAAAATCTTGTTTTTTTTCAAAAAAATTGCTATCTTTGGAGGAACTTTTTAGACTAAGGACATCCTAAAGTTTCTGGATGTTGGTCTTTGGCTAAAAGTTCAATAGATAAAAGCCAAAAGCTTTAGTTCAAAAATAATATTAACATTTAAACATAAAAAGCTATGACAGAAAAAATGACTTCACAATTAGCCATGGAATTAGAGGCTAAATACGGTGCACACAACTATCATCCACTACCAGTAGTTTTAGCGAAAGGCAAAGGCGCCAAAGTATGGGACGTCGAAGGCAAAGAATATTACGATTTCTTATCAGCATACTCAGCAGTAAACCAAGGACACTGCCACCCAGCAATCATCAAGGCATTATGTGACCAGGCACAGAACCTCACCTTAAGTTCACGTGCTTTCTACAACGACAGTCTTGGCGTTTGGGAAAAATACATCACAGAATATTTCGGTTACGACAAAGTTCTTCCAATGAACACAGGCGCTGAGGCCGACGAGACAGCTCTTAAGTTAGCACGTCGTTGGGGAACAGTATGCAAAGGCATTCCTAATGATGAAGTGACTATAGTATGCTGCGAAGGCAACTTCCACGGTCGTACCATCACCATCATCACCATGTCGAACGACCCTGACTCATACGCCAACTACGGACCTCTCACACCAGGTTTCATCCGTATCCCTTACAACGACCCTGACGCATTGGAGGCAGTATTGGCAGAACACGGACACAAGATCGCTGGTTTCTTGTTAGAGCCAATCCAAGGCGAGGCTGGCGTTTATGTTCCAGACGAAGGATATCTCAAGAAATGTTACGACATCTGTAAGAAATACAACGTATTGTTCATGGCCGACGAGGTACAAAGCGGCATCGCTCGTACAGGCAAGATGTTAGCCTGCGACCACGAAGACGTACGTCCTGACATCCTCATCTTAGGCAAGGCTTTGAGCGGTGGCGTCGTTCCTGTATCAGCTGTATTGGCCGACAACTACATCATGATGAACATCAAGCCAGGTGAACACGGTTCAACATTCGGCGGCAACCCAATCGCTGCTAAGGTAAGTATGGCTGCTCTTCAAGTCGTCAAGGACGAAAAACTTATGGAAAGAGCAGAATATCTCGGCAAGATATTCCGTGAAGAGATGAAGAAAATCGACAGTCCTATGATTGAACTTGTTCGCGGCAAGGGCTTGCTCAACGCTGTCATCATCAAACCTAAAGACGGTAAAGAAGCATGGGACGTATGTATGAAGGTGAAAGAAAACGGCGTATTGGGAAAACCAACACACCGCCATATCATCCGCTTCGCTCCACCTTTAGTAATCACAGAAGAAGAATTACGTGCAGCGATAGAAATCATCAAAGAAACGATTTTATCGTTTTAAAAGATGCTGAGTTGCTAAGTTACTGAGTTGCTGAGTTAAAAAATATAATTAACATCTTAAAAACTTAGTAACTTAGAGACTTAGTAACTCAAAAAACTGGAAGTTCACCAAGAGGTTCCAGTTTTTTATTTTGTACATCGATATGATAGCAAAACATTGTTTTTCCGTTTGTCAGCACAAGATAATTGACGTTCAATCCTGAATAATAACGTATCGCCTGGTCAAGGACTTTCTGTGTAATTGGAACGTATTCCGCTTTACATTCCACTATCATCATTGGTTTTGCCTCCTTATTAAAGACCACTATATCGCAGCGTTTAGGCAAGTTATTCACCCTGATGGAATACTCCACCGCGATAAGTCCTGCCGGATATTTTTTCTGTTCCACCAAATAATAAAGCATCTTCTGACGTACCTCTTCCTCGGGAGTCAAAGCGCAGTAAATCTTACGTATAGGATCAAAGACCTTGACCCTGCCATCTTCCATTATAGTGTTAAACCAATTCATAAAAGCAAAATTAAAAAATTGTTAAAATAAATTATAACATTTACATTAAAAATAATTAGTTTTGCGTAACAAGAAAATATTATTTTAAATATAAAATCTAACCAAACATTTATCCCGATGAAAATTAATATCACAATGAAATCCATCATTATGATTGCCATTGCATTAATGACTATGATGGTAGGATGTAAAAAAACAGTAGAACAAAGTCAAATCAGTATTGATGATTTTAAGGAAAAAGCTACTATTATTGGTACTTTAACTTATGATGAAGGTCAAGGTTATGACGGTACAAACTATACACGTCTAATTAAACCTGCAGCAAACGTCAGCATCACTGCAATCATCGCAGGCTCTGAATTTTCTGAGACAGCAGCTGAGACAAGTTATCTCACCTTTACAACAAAAACCAACGCCGATGGAAATTTTGAACTAACGCTACCTGTCACAAATGATGGTGTTGACGTTAGAGTTAAAATCTCCAGTTTCACAGGCCAATATCATCGTATCATTGATGTAAATAATGGACAAGCTGTTTATTCAGATAAAGACGTTGTTTACTTTATTGATGATAAACAATTCCGCCTTGAGCCAAATGATATAGAAGTATTCGATGGCATATTTGAATATGAAGAACGAGAAAATGCCGATGATTATATTTACCATTCTGAATATCAAGTTGTGGTTGGTCAGACTGCATATATAAAAAGTATAAATGACAATGATGTACCTGAAGTTATTAAAGAATATGAGAAAGCTACAAATGTAGATGTTATTATCAACGTATACCATGACGGTGAAACATACAGATATGCAGCTTCAACAGACTCAGAAGGTGTTGCAACATTTAACATTCCGACCCAAACATTGAATTGGAATCCAGAGATTACAATAACGGTTAATCCATACACTGAAAATAATTTCTCATACTATAAATTAGAGACGGACGAAGAAAGCGGTGAGATAAAAGCAATCAGACATACATTATCTGGTTATTTTGAACAGACAAGTGGATTTGAAAGTTCTCCACAGTTCAATAGCATAGAAGGCATGCCTACTCCTGAATGTCGCGTTAAAATGAACTTCGTTCCATTTGACGAGAGTGAAGACTATGGTTGCAGTGAGGAATATTGGGGTGATGTAGAATTCTAAAAACACAACACTTATGAAACGATATATTTTATTATTATTTTGCATTCTATCATTTATGAATGTAAAAGCACAAGACGACAAAAAAGTCTATCTTCCCAAGCAAGGTAATATTGCAGTCAGCTTTGATGCTGCACCTATCTTAAAATATGCAGGCAACATCTTCAACGCTACAAGCAATAACAGTTTTGATAATATCGGTGGCAAGCCAACATCAGCCGAAGGAACAGAGTATTTTGAGATTGAAGGTATTACTCCAGACGTATCTATCATGGGTAAATATATGCTCACCGACAATTTTGCTATACGTGCAAATATCGGAGTACAACTTCGTTCATTAACAACGAACGTATACGTTACAGATGATATGTCGAACATCACAAACCCATTAAGTGAGAATAAACTTATTGACACACGTTATGACACAAAGAACGGGCTTAGTGCTAACATAGGTGTTGAATATCGAAAAGGTGATAATCGTATACAAGGCATATTCGGTGGAGGCATCCTATTGGGGCGTAACAACGTCAAGACTGAATATCAATATGCAAACGCATTAACAATTCTTAATCAATCACCATCATCAGCATGGAATGCCACATACGGAGACTATCGTATACTTAACGAAGTAACTAATTCGAACATGTTCTTTGGCATAACTGGTAATGTTGGCATTGAATGGTTTGTTGCTCCAATGATTTCTCTAGGTGCCGAAGTTAATCTTACAGCATATCACGTAAAAGGTGCTCAGACATACATAACATCTGAAGGTTATAACCCAGCATTAAACGATGTTGTAACACGCACTGATATTATATCACCTGGCGACAAGGCATTAGTATTTGGAACAGATAATCTAGGTGGTTCATTATATTTATCATTCTACTTCTAAGTACTTTAAAAATGAAAGACACAATTACACATAATGGTTATTGTAACATTATAACAAGAATGTTATTCACCATTGCCCTCTTTATATCAACATCATATATTATTAAAGCAGACAGTTTCCACAAATATGTTGGAGAAACTTTCTATTTACCTCTCCCTGATAGTCCTATCAGTAGCGGTTTCGTCAATTCATACTCTTTTTCATGTAGCAGCACAAAAATTAATGTAACAAATAATGATGGTCTTGGCATAGCAACGATAACATCCTACTTTGATGGAACAATAACCATTGAGTGTTACTTTCAATACATATATTATTTAAACAACACCCCCTATTCAGGTACATCTAAAGAGTATCATCAGGTCTCATGTAAAAGCAACGACATATCTATAATAGGCAACCAATCGACCCTTAATGTTGGAGAAACCTTACAACTTTCCTACAAATTCGCCCATATTTCATATGACGCAACACCACAAATAACATGGAAAAGCTCTAACACAAATGTCGCAACTGTTAATTATAGCGGGTTAGTAACAGCGAATCAATCAGGGGAATCCACAATAACCGCAACTTCAAATTTAGGCGGTAATGTAGCAAGTTACACTATAAATGTCCAAAAGATTAACCCAACTAGTGTTTCCATCACACCATCATCATCCAGTATTCCTTGTGAGGGAACAGTTAAGTTATCTGCAAATGTTTATCCGTCAGGAGCGTCACAAAATGTAACTTGGAGCATTGTGGAAGGTTCATCCAATAATATAGCCACTGTCAACAATAATGGATTAGTCACAGGGCTTAATCCTGGAAATATTAAAGTCAAGGCAACATCTGAAAACGGTATATCCAGTAGTTGTAATATAACTGTGTATAAACCATCTATCAATATATCAGAAACATCACCTTTAAATAATGCCACATCTCAAAGTGTATTCATAACACCAAGCATCACGTTCTCACATAATATTTACAAAGGGAATAACTTTGATAAAATAACTCTTGAATCATCAAATGGTGATAAGATTGACGGGACTTGTTATATCAGCGGTAAATCGGTTATATTCAAACCAAACAAAGCTCTCAACCCAAATGCAAATCATATCTTTAATATTCCAGCTAATTCCATAAAAAACAAATGGGACACTCATTATAGCAGTACATATAGATTAAATTTTACGACAGGAGATTTAGAAAAACTTATACTTACAGCATCGCCTTCAGACACTGCCATAAAGTATGGAACAGAGATAAAATTAACATCTAATAAAGCTAATGCAACAATATATTATACAATAAACGGGAAAAAACCATCAACAAGCAGTCTTATATACAATGTGCCTATTATCATAGAAGATGATACTGAGATAAAAGCTATAGCTATTCTTGATGGATATGAAGATAGCGATATACTTACAAATCAATATGTCATTAGCAATCCTGCCCCTAAAAACATCAGAGTCACCACAATAGATACTACATCTATTGGCATTGTATGGGATACGTTGGAAAACGCATTAAGCTACAAAGTACACCGAGGTAATAATATATTGACCAATACTACAAATACATTCTACACCGATGATAGCTTAGTACCAAATAAGAAATATTGTTATACTATAACAGCCATCTATTTAGATTCTGAATCAGCAAAATCAGATTACGTATGCGCCACTACTATAGGAGAACACCCTGCTTTAACGACTCCCGAAAACATAGAAGCTGTACCAATTAGTTCGTCAGAAATAAAACTAACATGGGATAAAGTAGATAATGCTACTAAATATAATGTATATAGAGGCAATAAATTCTTAGCTGAAGTTGAAGAGACTTTTTTCATCGCTGATAGCTTAGAATACGACACTAGATATTGCTTTACAGTCACATCTGTTAATAATTATACCGAATCTGAGAAATCTGATAAAATCTGTGCTATTACACATGATGAAAGTATTCATGAACACTTGTCATCTGTCAATATATATCCTAATCCTGTTATTAACAAGTTAAATATAGAGGCCGAAGCCAATATTGAAGAAATAATGATTTACACAGTAACAGGTGTACTGATTTATAACGAACAATGTATGATAAATAATTTACAATTAGATGTAAATAAATTCAAAAATGGCGTATACTATCTTAAGATAAGAACGACTAACGGCAATATTGTAAAATGTTTTATAAAACAATAAAATTGTTAAAATAAATTATGATAATTATTTTAAAAAAAACTACATTTGTCGAAGATAAACTCAAGTATTAATAATTATTTAGAAAATGAAAAAGTTATTATTTGCAGTGCTTGCTGCACTTATGTTGCTTAGCGTTTCCTGCAATAGAGTGAAACCAGTTTTTGAGCTCACATCAGAAGCCGTAATCAGTGCGCCTTGTGAAGGTGGACATTACACCATAACCTACAAACTCGTATCAGAAGAGACTAATGTCATCAAGGCCATCACTGACAATAAAGATATGATAACATCAATCGACACACAGACTGAAGATTGCGTAAAGATACAAGTCTCGGAAAACCCAACGACAGAAATACGCGAGGCGACAATCATTGTAAGCTACGGCTCAATGTGCTTCAACGTTTATGTTGAACAATCTGCAAAAACACAAGAACCAGAACAACCAGAGGATCCAGACACGCCGGAGCAACCTGAAGATCCTGAACAACCAGATGATTATATAATTAATGTAAACGCCGACCAATTGGTTGGAAATTATTACGGCTGTGGCAATCTCGCGAACGGCTTAGGTCATTATTGGATTATATTCTCTGACGGCGGCCTAGTTGACGGCGTGGCCAAACCTAATTCCGAGTACTTCCGTCTAGACCTTCTCGGTCCTCCTCCAGCAGATGAAAACAACATCCGCATCCCAGACGGCACATACACCCTTGATATCGAGGACAGCTTCGAGAACTACTCTATAATCAAATTAGGCAACACCGACTATCTCTATATCGACAATGCAGGTGAGTCATGGGCGACACCTTTTACATACGCTGAACTAGACGTTGAAGGCAACAGCATGTATCTTATGGCTGTTGTAGAAGATAAAGAATATCATGTGACATTCAATAGCGAATACACACTTAGTTATAACACATTGTCAGAACACATCTCAACTCTCACCTCCGACTATGAGATAGACTTGAGCAATTGCACTGGAACAGTACAATCTTTCGGTGATTATTGGAGCTGCGGCTATTGCAACTGGCAGATAGAATTCTTATGCAACGACGGTCTGAACTATGGCACCTACCTGACATTAGACTTCTTGACAGATGACAACATCGGCGGTTCTTCTGGTTTTGAAGGCACATACCGCTCATCAGGTTTCACGGAAGAAGACCCAACAAAGCCAGACTTCGGAGCATATACTTTTGTCCCAGGATTCCGTGTCAGCGAGGTAGACAACTATATGATGGGATCGATGCTGGTGGAATATATTGACGGCACTGCTGTAGAGCAGGCACCTATCTTCGGAGGCGAGTTCACAATAACCGCCAATGGCGACGGCACGCACACCATCGTCATCAAGGCCACCGATGACGCAGACCCAGCACATAAGATCACTCTTAATTGGACTGGAAGACTTAATTAATTTTCAAAAATAAAAAAATGCAAGGATGATTATTTTTATAAAAAAATAATTATCTTTGCACCGCAAAACACAGCGGAGTCGGGTTCTACTAGTCGGTCAGGTAACGACACTCTCACTGTCGAAACAGGGGTTCGAATCCCCTACCCGATACGAAAAAAGACAGCTTTAAGGCTGTCTTTTTTTATAGTCATCAAGACTTAGAGACTCGGCGACTTATCATATTATACAATTTAAAAACAATCATTCCTATTATCACACCGACTGCCGCTCCGACAAGGACGTCACCAGGATAATGAACACCCATATATATTCTGCTGTAAGCCACCAAAGCCGCCCAGACAAACATCACCCAGCCGATCTTGCGATAATATGTTTTCAATATTTTAGTAATGAATACTGCGAGTGCAAAAGCATTGCAGGCATGAGAAGAGATGAATCCGTAAGCTCCGCCACAATGTCCGTTAGGGAGATAAACCAAATCCTTTATCGCCTCGTTATGACATGGACGCGGACGTTCAAAAAGCGGTTTGAACACACCAGATGAAATCTGATCGGAACAGACTATCAACAGGATTATACCTAATATAATTAATATGCTCTGCTTCTTGCAATTCTTTATGACCAGATATAACAACACCAAATAAAACGGCGTCCATGTGAGCTTGCCCGATATGAATATCATAATAGGATCAAGCCAGTCAGCGTGAAGCCCGTTGAGGAAAAGGAATAATTCAGTGTCTAACATATTTGTTCATTGTTCATAGTTCATTGTTCATAGTTTAGAGTTCTTAGTTCCTAGTCTTTCCAAGATGCTGTCTTTTTCCAATATATACAAATCGTTATAAGGATTTCTTCTTATCAGTTCATCAAGGGCGTTGAGCGCTTTCTTAGGTTTCTTGTCTTTATGCTTATTATATTCCGCATGGAAATAGCTGTCGTCCTTGCAAGGATAGCCTATCTCCTCATCATAATGCGTTATGAATCCCACAGCCTCCGTCTCCAGTCCTTCGATGGTGAAAAGTATCGGTATCTCGAAATATTCGTAGTCGCTATTCTGACATTCGTTCCAGTTGTCCTTAGTCATCAGGAAAAACTTCTGCAGCTGCGAGCTGATATGGTCGTTAAGAGGATTTATGATGTTAAACTCACCGAGACTGCCATCACAATGCACGGTGAACATCATTATCGTCGTTCCCAAGGTACAGCTCTGTCGTGATATTTTGTTATAGTCGACATGAACGAAGAAGTCGCGTTCAAAAGCACCGCTGCCGCCTTTATATCTATAGTCGAGCATCGTCTTGATGACTTTGTTGTTTTCATGCAAGATTTTTGACAACGAATCAGACTGGTTCTGAGCGTTGAGCAGCGAGCAATGAGCAAGTGCTGCTAATAATAATATGACTTTGAATTTCGACATTGGACTCCGAGCTTTGAACCTTGAACTAAGAACAAAGGCTGTTGAACTATGAACTTTTAATGGTTCAATGACTTTAGTTCAATAGCCTTAGTCAAATCTTTACTCCTCATTAATACTATCCCAAATCAAATCTTTCAGTTCTTTGATTCCTTCGCCTGTGGCCGAACTGATGAAGATATGAGGTATCTTCTTAGGAAGATGTTTCTTGATATCTTTTCTTTGTTGCTCGTCGATGAGGTCGTTTTTGCTTATTGCAAGTATTCTTCTCTTATCGAGGAGTTCTGGGTTGTATTTCTTCAACTCTTTAAGCAAGATGTCGTATGTACCTTTGACGTCTTCGCTGTCGGCCGCCACCATGAAGAGCAATATTGAGTTACGTTCTATATGTCGCAAGAAACGAAGTCCGAGGCCTTTGCCTTCAGAGGCTCCTTCTATGATACCAGGGATGTCGGCCATGATAAACGACTTCATGTCGTAGTAAGGCACGATGCCGAGGTTTGGCGTCAATGTTGTGAAAGGATAGTCGGCTATCTCTGGCTTTGCAGCAGACACCACTGACAACAATGTCGATTTACCTGCATTAGGGAATCCCACGAGACCTACGTCAGCGAGGAGTTTCAACTCTATCACTATCCAGCCTTCTTGGCAAGGTTCGCCTGGCTGAGCGAACTTAGGAGCCTGCATTGTTGCTGTCTTGAAGAAAGCGTTGCCTTTGCCGCCGCGACCGCCTTTCATCAATACTATCTCTTGTTTGTCTTCTGTTATCTCACCGAGTGGTTCTCTTGTCTCAGCGTCGTATGCCACTGTACCGAGAGGCACATCGACATATATGTTCTTGCCATTGGCACCAGTACGCAAAGCATCGCCGCCATGACCGCCGTCTTCAGCGAAGAGGTGCTTTGTATAACGAAGATGCAACAATGTCCACAGCTGGGCATTACCTCTCATAATGACGTCACCGCCTTTGCCGCCGTCGCCACCATCAGGACCGCCTTTAGGAACATACTTTGCACGATGGAAGTGCATTGAACCACCTCCGCCATTACCTGAACGGCAGAACACCTTTACATAATCAACGAAATTTGATGCCATAACTTTATTATTTTTTTAAACTCAGAAGTTAAGAAATTCAAAACCTCAAAACCTCAGAGTTATTTATAATCATTTTTTATCTTATATACTTTTTAATGTATATGATGTTACATTTATATTCAAAATTTTTGAAACTTTTTGAGTTTCTGAATTTCTAAGATTTTGAATTTTAATTAAAACTCCTCTTCCTCCGTAACGACTTGGTTCTTCTGACTTTGTTCTTGTTCGTATAACTCACAGTCGAATTCCAATGCCACGTCGCTGAGTGGTTTTACGAAGTCGCCTTGACTGATATTCAGTGTGCTGTCGGCGTAGACTTTCTGCATATAGAGGGCCCATACTGGCAAAGCCATGTTAGAACCCTGGCCGAGACCTATAGTACGGAAGTGTACCGCTCTGTCTTCAGCGCCAGTCCAGATACCTGTTGTGAGGTCTGGTGTGATACCCATAAACCAGCCGTCGCTTTGGTTCTGTGTCGTTCCTGTCTTGCCTGCGATAGGATTACGTAATCCATATTTATATTTAAGACGTACGCCAGTACCGCTCTGAACCACACCCTTCATCAATTCTATCATCTTATAGGCTGTGACTTTATCCATCGCCTCTACTTCTTCCGAATCGAAATATTCTATCACGTTGCCGTTCTTGTCTTCAATCTTGGTGATGAACATCGGTTTGATATAAACGCCTTGATTTGCGAAGGTATTCATCGCACCTACCATCTCATATAAAGAGATATCGCATACGCCGAGACATATTGAAGGCACTGCTGGTATGTCGGAGGTGACACCCATTCTACGAGCCATCTCGATAACAGCTTCTGGTCCGAAACGTTTCATGAGATATGTAGAGATACGGTTGTTGGAGTGCGCCAACGCCCATTTCAACGTAACTTCCTCTCCGAACATGCTCTTGCCAGCGTCTCTTGGTTCCCAGAACTTGCCATCTGGCATCTCTATGCTGTAGCTGATGTTAGGCACTTTAGTACATGGAGTGTATTCACCTTCTTGCATCGCCAAGGTATAAAGGAAAGGTTTGAATGTAGAACCGACCTGGCGGCGAGCCTGTGTCACATGGTCATATTTGAAATATTTATAGTCGATGCCGCCGACGTAAGCCTTCACATGACCGGTATGAGACTCAACAGACATCAATGATGATTGCAGGAATGACTTATAATAACGCATTGAATCCATCGGTGTCATGATGGTGTCGACAGGTCCGTTCCAAGAGAAGACCGTCATCTCTGCAGGAGTATTGAAGTTTTCTCTGATAGAATCAAGGCTGACGCCTGCGTTTCTCATCTTACGATAACGTTCGGATCGTTTCATTGAGAGTTCCATCAAGTTTTCGACCTCTTCTTCTTCAAGAGAGAAAGGAGCGTTTTCATAACCTTTCCAGTGTCTGTCGAATGCTGGTTGAAGGTCGAGAGCGAGATGTTCTCTCACCGCTTCCTCTGCATATTTCTGCATCCTTGAATCTATAGTCGTATAAATCTTCAATCCGTCCTTATAGATGTTATAAGGAGTGCCATCAGGTTTGGTACATGTCTTTGACCATTCGTTAAGTGCCTGTCTGAGATGTTCTCTGAGGTATGTCGCCTGTCCTGTGTTATGATCCAAGACGCCGAAGTTAGACATGTCGATAGGAATCTGCGAGATGGAGTCGCGTTCTTCCGGAGTGATGAATCCGTATGTAGCCATCTGGCTGATGACGAGGTTTCTACGTTGCAAGGATCTCTCTGGATTTCTTACAGGACTGAAACGAGAAGGAGCATTGACGACGCCAGCCATAAGAGCTGCCTGTTCTATATTCAAGTCCTTTGGTTCAAGGTTGAAGAATGTCTCAGAGGCTTTCTTGATGCCGTAGGCGTTATGTCCGAAGAAAACGGTGTTGAGATACATAGCGATGATCTCGTCTTTGGAGTAGTTATACTCCAGCTTCGTTGCCGTCACCCATTCCTGGAACTTACGTATCACGAGCTGAGGAGCGCTGAGGTTCTCTCCACGAGGGAAGAGGTTCTTGGCAAGCTGCTGTGTCAAGGTACTGCCACCGCCTTTGTCGTTGCCTGTCGCCAAACCGAAGACCACGCGCAAGAGAGCACGTTGGTCGATGCCCGAATGTTCATAAAATCTGATGTCTTCAATAGCAAGCAATGCCTCTACGAGATAAGGAGACAACTCGCTGTAGCTGACGTTAGATCTGTTTTCTACGTAATATGTTCCAAGCACCTTGCCATCGGCTGAGATGATCTCAGTAGCAAGGTTTGTTGATGGATTTTCCAACTCCTCGAATGTAGGCATATCGCCAAACCACTCATGATAGATGCCATAGAACAATCCGAACACAGATGTCACGCCAAGCACGAACAAAGTCCAAAGAACTACCAGATACCAACGGATACCCTTTTCTTTAGCCTCGACTTTTTTCTTTTTATTTTTAGTTTCTTTCTTAACCTCTGCCATTTCTTTATTTTTAAATCTCAAAATTTCGGAATCTCAAAATTTCAGAACTTCAGATTTTTTAAGATTTTGAATTTCTGAGTTTCTGAGTTTCTAAAAATATCAATTATTCTTCTCAAAACATACTCCCACATCTGTCACGCCATCCAGCACGTCTTCTCTCATCGCTTGTTCTATCTCAAAGCGATAGGTTCCTTTCAGAGGGAAATATAAATTATCGTTCAACAATATCTTATTATTTCTCATGCTCCCGCTACCACTGCCGACCCAGCGTCCATCAGGATAAGCCAAGACTATCTCAACAGTGTCATGGGTCTGGTTTCCGTCAGGGAATGTAGTATGCATAAACATATAGAAATTACTATATCTATAATTTTCCAGATGTCTGATATTCAGATAAAAGTTATATGCCGATAAAGTATCTTCTACGTTAACGTCAAAATATGGGAGCTCCTGGTTATCCCATGACGCGTTTGGTATTATCACGCTTTCGTCAAAGATGACATCCTTATTGCCACATGACGCAAACGTCATCGCGAGCAACAAGGCAAAAGCTATTTTCTTGAGATACTTCATGCTACTATTCGAGTTTGCTTAAATCGACATTTTGACCTTCTTCGCCGTATTCTGTATTACGCTGTTCTTTGATGAATGCGTAATCCTCAAGCTGTTCCGGCATCTTGCCTTTATTGTTCATAGCTATGATTTCCTTGACTTTCTCTGCAGGAATAGCCATCATGTTATTTCTATCAAAGACGTAAGAATACCACATCAAGCCTTTGAATACGTCGGTCTTGCTGTATGAAGCATCGCCTTTCTTTGTCCTAAGGACGATATGAGTGTCTGGGAAAGCCTTCAATGCATCTACGTAAGTGTCGTATTCATAGTTGAGACAGCATTTCAGTTTGCCACATTGTCCAGCCAGCTTCTGTGGGTTTGGAGAGAGCTGCTGTATCCTAGCGACGTTTGTTGTGACCGACTGGAAGTTTGTTATCCAAGAGCTGCAGCACAACTCGCGTCCGCATGATCCGATGCCGCCGAGTTTCGCTGACTCCTGACGGAATCCGATCTGACGCATCTCGACTCTGATATGGAATTCCTCTGCCAATTTCTTGATGAGTTCTCTGAAGTCGACGCGGCCGTCGGCTGTATAATAGAATATCGCTTTGGTCTTGTCGCCTTGATATTCTATGTCATTAAGTTTCATATCGAGGTTAAGGTTCAAGGCTATCTCGCGGCTGCGATATAAGGTGCGCTCTTCTAATCTGGTTGACTCCAAGAACTTCTCGACGTCAGCGATACGAGCCCTGCGATATATCTTCTTCAACTCGCTTACAGGACAGGTGCTGCCCTTACGTTTTCTCTGTTTCTCCACCAAAGAACCGACCATTGACACAATGCCGATATCGTGACCGATAGCAGTCTCAACGGCTACCAACTCACCTTCAATGAGTTCCAGTTCTGACGGATAGCTGTAAAAGTCTTTTCTGTCGTTCTTGAAACGAACCTCTGCAACCAAGTGCTCGCCTTGGCTTGGAACTTCCTGATAATCTTTCAACCAGTTGAAGCTGTCTAATTTACATTGATTATGACGCAAGACGTTGCTGCCTACGCTATATTCTTCTGCCTTGATACGGCATCCTCTGTGAAAATCAGGAGTGAGTTCCTTCTTCATATTGTCATGAAGAGGCCAGTCGATCTTGATGAAATAATCATCGTTGTCTTCAGGTTTGTTGAAATCTTCTTTCTCGTCATCTTCAACATCCTTGACTATCTTCTTCGCTGAAGCAACGACTTCTTCAGAACCTTCTTGCTTTGCTACAACATCTTCAGCAACATCATTGCTTTCAACGTCTTCTACGAATTCGCTTTCATTAACGAACTCCATATCTTCAACGATTTCTTCGTCTTGAATAGCTATATCTTCTTTAACGACTTCTTCTTTCTTGTTTTGGTTCTTATTGTTATTCCATTTTTTATGTGGATGAAACTTCTTCTTAAAACCTTGTCTGTTATTATTTTTATTATTGTTTTCGTTCATAAAATATTAGATATATATTGTGTTTATTGCAATCTGCAAATATAATAAAAAGACCAAGGTCTGCGGTCGACATCCCTCAGTTTTTTTAATAATTATTTTTTCACAAAACGACTTACAAACTCTCCGCTTCCTGTTATGACTTTCAACATATAAACTCCACCATTCAAACCGAAAACGTCTACTGAAATTCCAGGACTCTGAGATTCTAAGATTCTGAGATTCTGAGATTTTCCATAGACATCGTAAACCACAATTGCTTCAACACCAAGTTCTGTCTCGACATACAATCTGTCGTTGACCGGGTTAGGATAAACGTCTATGCCATTGATATTATTTTCCTCTATTCCATCTCCACCTTCAACAGTGAAAGTATGAGGTTCTGTCTTGCCGAAGACTGGCTGCTGGCAGTTGCGTCCCGACTCATCAGCAGCGAACACATAATAATCCACCTTCGATCCTTTCTGATATCCTTTGATATAAGCCACATATTCATCAGCGTTTCCTGTCGCTTTCATTGCAGCTGTCTGATATTCGCCGCCGTCTATGCTGTAATAAACCAACAAGGAATCCTGTTTCAAATCCGCTCCGCTATACGCTATCACCTTGCTTGTCACTGCCATCGAATCCTGCCATTCCTGCTCGCCGAACAGCACATCACGATGGTCGACATAAAGCATGTCGAAGTCCATGACGCCGCGTGTCCTGCAGTGAAGGGCGTCGGTGTTAAGCCAGCCGCTCCAGTAGCTTTTGTTTTCAATGCCAACGACTTCATATCCTGGCATCGCCTTACGATAAAGTTCAAGAGCCGCCTCGTTATAAGTAGCATCGCTGCCCATTGGCACAAGGACTTTTTTATTAAGAATCAAGCTGTTGGTATAAGGTGAGATGACATTGCCACCTGGGATGTCAACGCGATAGATTTTATAAGGATAACCCCAGCTGCAGTTTGTCTTTGCGAAATAATCTGCCACTTCTTCATAGTAAGGATAGCGAGGGTTCGACATAGGAACGCGAGCCAGCATAATCTTATCAGGAGCGAGGAATTTTCCCCAGCAGTCGACGTGAGCTATATAATCGCCTTGTGGGTCGATGGTCACATGATAAGGGTCTATGCCGAGATAAGACTTCATCCTTTCATACACTTCTTCTTCAGTGATTCCTTGCGCCACGCTCTCCGTCACGACGATGTCGTCAGACACGCCAACACCGAAGCCGTCTTGCATCATATTGCCGCCAGTGTGAACCACGTTCATGCCATACATAGATATGCCCCAATACTCAGCAAACTTAGCAGGAAGCACGTCGTCGTCAGGACGAGGACGGTTATATCTGTTATCGACGATAGCAGGTTCCTTGCCGTCAAAGATATACCAAGGACCGAAATCACGAATCCAATAAGAATTGGTGCTTGCATTCAAGAACTCAATATTATCCATATTGACGCCGGCAGTCTGAAAATCAGACTTGGCGAACTCTTGATTATACGACTCAACCACAGTGATCACCTTGCAGTCTTCTGCCATCTCACGCACCAGCTCCAACGGAATTCCCAAAGGATAGACAATCATGACAGCCTGCATAGGCTCATATTCTCCAGGGAAACGCACCTCGCCAGCAGGAGGAGCTGTCTCTTCAAAACCACGGTTGTCAATAGTCATATACATCTCTTCCTCCGAGAGATATTTCATCTTTCTCCACAAAGGAAGATCCTCTTGCGAACGAACATCAAATCCAACAAACAATAATATCAACAGTAAAGCAAGTGCGTTTTTCTTATTCATTTTTATAGATTTTTATTTTCACAAAAATAAGAATTTTTCCCATTATTACGTTATCTTTGCAAAGCATAATTATCCATCATTTTTATTAAATCATAATGAAAAGACACAGACATAAACTTTTATTATCCTCCTCCTTATTTATCATATTATCAATGACATCTTGTAAAGTCATCGAGGAATACACATCGATGATTTTCAATAAAGAAAATAAAGAAACCATCACCGAAGCGACTCCATCTTACAACATAGAAACGACTGACGAAAACGAGTTCATCATACTCGATGAAGGCGACGATTTTTCTTATGACACCTTGGTTTACGAAGAAGACATCTACATCGAAAACGACTATATCATCAAAGACGAAAACCTGATTGAAAACAGGATGGACACGGCAGTCATCGACAGCATAGAGATGGCATTGCAGGAACGTATCGACAGAGAGAACTCTGGCGAGGCCATCGTTGAAGAATCAGAAGTCATGATGGGCATGATCGAGGACCTTGCCGACATCCCATATTTCGAACAAAACAAGTTAGAGTCTAGTTCCAAGTCGGAAAACATATATAATTATCCAAAAGGTTTTGTGCCAACATTCCCTGACAGTGTCTATGCGGAACGCATCGCCAAGCTGAGAAAACAGACCACTATCGAATTGGTTTACAACAATCACGTCAAGACTTTCATCGATGTCTATGCTGTAAGGAAACGCGACCATACCTGCAGGATACTCGGTCTCGCCGACATATATTTCCCTATGTTCGAGCAGGCTTTAGACAAATACGACATCCCTCTTGAAATCAAATATCTCGCTGTCGTTGAGTCAGCGCTCAACCCTCGCGCCGGTTCGCATGCTGGAGCAAAAGGCCTCTGGCAGTTCATGTACGCGACAGGAAAGACATATAAGTTAAATGTGACATCTTTGGTCGACGACCGTATGGATCCGGTGAAAGCCACCGAAGCAGCATGCCAGCATCTCCTCGACCTTTACAAAACATACGACGACTGGTTCCTTGCCTTAGCGGCATATAACTCAGGCGGCGGCAATGTCAACAAGGCGATACGTCGCGCAGGCGGATTGAAGAACTACTGGGCGATATGGCCTTTCCTTCCAAAGGAGACACGCGGATACGTGCCAGCATTCATCGCCGTCAACTATGTGATGAGCTACTCTCAAGAACATAACCTCTACCCTACCGACCCTGGCATCATGGCCGACGGCGTCGACAGCGTGACAGTACGCCAGCCTCTACACTTCGACCAGCTTCACGAGATGCTCAGCATACCGATGGAAGACATCAAGTTCTTCAACCCTCAATATAAGGCCAGCATCATACCTGCAGACGCCAAGACACCGATGTCATTACGTCTGCCAGAGAGATATATCGACAGTTTCTTAGTCCATGAAAAAGAGGTATATAACTTCAAGACAAAGAAAGGCATCGACAAAGCGAAACTTGAAGAAGAGATGAAGAAGGTTAGCGACAGAAGCGTCCATATCGTCAAGAGCGGAGAGAGCCTCGGAAGCATAGCCAACAAATACCGCATCAGCGTCAACCAGCTGAAGACATGGAACAAACTCAAGAACACGACGATATATCCTGGACAAAAACTCATCGTCTATAAATCAGGAGCGCCTATGGCACAAGCTGGCAACAGCAAGCCTGTAGAACGCTCAACAGAACAGAAGATACACACTGTGAAGTCGGGAGAGAACCTCAGCCTCATCGCCAAGAAATATCAATGTACTGTAACAAACCTCAAAGAGTGGAACAATCTTACATCGACATCATTGAAAGTGGGTCAGAAACTGAAGGTTTATCCTCCACTGACACAGACAAAGACCACACAGGTTCAGACCACCACAAGCGGAGGTTATGTCATATACACCGTAAAATCCGGCGACAACCTCTGGGACATCGCAAAGAAATTCGACGGCGTCAGCGTGGAACAGATAAGAACGCTCAACAATCTTTCTTCAAACGCTGTACTGAAAGTCGGTCAACAACTTAAAATCAAAAAAGCAAGCGGCTCCTCATCTAGCGGAAGCATCACACATACAGTGAAATCCGGCGACAACCTCTGGGACATCGCAAAGAAATACGGTGTCAGCGTTGAACAGATAAGAAGACTTAATGGTTTAAGTTCAAATGCTGTATTGAAGATAGGACAGAAATTAATAATTAGGAATGAAGAATGAAAGATGAAGAATGAAGAATGAAGAATGTATAATGAAGAATGAATAATTATAAATTCTACATTATACATTATACATTATACATTAAATTAAAGCAAATCATAACAACATGAAAAGAATCAGTTTAATTTTAGCGGTATTATTCTCATTGACATCATTATCATCATGTTTTGACGAGAAGGAAAAAGAAATAAAGAAAGCTCGTTCTGTCGGTGGCAGTTCTGAGATTCTTATGGTGACACAAAACGACGAGCAATGGAACGGACAGATGGGTCAAACGGTCCGCGACTTCTTCGAAGTGGAGCAATACGGACTTCCACAGCCTGAGAAGAACTTCAAGGTATCGCATATCAACCTCGACGCTTTGAACGATATGTTCAAGAAGCATCGTAACCTCATCATCGCCAAGATCGACAAAGACATCAAGAACCCATTGGTGGAGACACAGAGAAACTGGATGTCAGAACCACAGTTCGTGATAAGAATAACAGCATCATCGCCAGAGTCATGGATCAGGACTTTCGAGACACAGAAAGACGGTCTCAAGCTCATCTTCGACGACAACGAGAGAAAACGCTTCCAGGACTTCTTCCGCCCTTCGACAGACCCAAAACTCGTAGCTCAATTAAAGAACAAATTTGGCATTTCAATGAATATTCCAGAAGGATATGGCATAGGTGCCAATGGTGATAATTTCATATGGCTACTTCAAAGACACGATGACAAGGACATGTCTTTCTTAATCTATGAATTACCTTACAAAGACACAGCAGATTTGAATCCAGATAATATCATTATGGCAAGAGATTCAATCGTAAAGAAATATATTGCCGGACCTCTTGACGGCACATATATGACAACCGACAAAGAATTCATAAAACCTGTGTCTAAGGTCTTGCCTAAGTTCCCAGCAGGATATGCTGTCGAGACCCGCGGCTTATGGAACCTCGTAGGCGACTTCATGGCCGGACCATTCGTGTCATACAGCATCGTTGACCCTACAAGCTCAAAAATCATCACTGCCGAAGGCTGGGTCTATTATCCAAACAAAGACAAGAGAGACTTATTAAGACAACAGGAAAGTATCTTATACACGCTGAAGTTTGTGAAATAAAGCCCCCAAAGACTACAATAAAGGACACATTCGAATGTGTCCTTTATTTTTTTAATACACTAATCTTCACAAATTTTCGTACCAGTTTCGTGGCTTTTCGTGAATAAAGAATAAATTCGTGGATAAAAAAAGAGACGCCACAGAAGTGACGTCTCCACTTGTAATCTTTTGTTTATCAACCGCATTTTGAGTATCCGCAGTTCTTGCAGTGTTTGCAGCCGTCTTCGTAGACGAGAGCGTCACCGCATGTTGGGCATACTTCTTTATCAACCTTAGTTCCGTCAGGGATGTAACGTTTCAATGCGCGAGCGATACCGTTCTTCCAAGCATTGATGTTATCTTCGTCAACGCTTAAGTTTTGAATCAAGGTAACGACATTTGAGATAGGCATACCGTGACGTAAGATACCTGATATCAACTTAGCGTAGTTCCAGAATTCTGGACTGAAGGAACGTGAAAGACCTTCTATAGTGACTTTATAACCTTGTTTATCTTGGAATTGCAAGTCATATCTTGATCTGCCTTCTTCACCTTTATTCTTTGTGATCCATGCTGTTTCAACGAATGGAGGCAAATAGAAGTCATCTTGTTTTCCGAGGAAGATTTCGTAAGGCTTGTTATTGATCTTACCAACGAAAGCGATCCATTTTTCATAGTTGTTTTGGAAACGAACGACGTCACATTCGAGAGTCTTAGGACGTACAGGTGAATGTGTCTCGATGATATCGTTTTCAGCGTTTTTCTTTTCTTCTTTCTTATTTGAAACGAGGACGCCAGTACGTGAACCGTCGCGGTAGATTGTCATACCTTTACATCCGCATTCCCAAGCTGTCTGGTAAATCTGACTTACCAACTCTTCTGTTGTCTCAGCTGGGATGTTGACAGTAACGCTGATTGAGTGGTCGACCCATTTCTGCATTTCGCCTTGCATCTTAACCTTGCTAACCCAGTCGATGTCGTTTGCTGTAGCTTTGTAGTAAGGTGACTTAGCGATTATTTCTTGTAATTTCTCATCCTCATAAGCTTTGACTTCTTCAACGTTATAGCCGTTAACTTCAAGCCAGGTGATGAATTTTGGATGGAATACGTTATATTCTTCGAATGTGTTGCCTTCACCGTCAGTGAAAGTGACTTTTGCATTTTTATCGTTAGGATTTACTTTACGACGACGTTTGTAAGACACCATAAATACAGGTTCGATACCTGATGTTGTCTGTGTACAGATACTTACTGTTCCTGTTGGAGCGATGGTAAGCATAGCGATGTTACGACGACCGTATTTAAGCATGTCTTGGTAGAAGTTTTCATCCATTGCGCGGAGGCGGTTGATGAAAGGATTGTTTTCTTCGCGTTTTGCATCGAACACTTCGAATGCGCCACGTTCTTTAGCGAGGTTCACTGAAGATTTATATGCTTCAAAAGCGAGGAGTTTCTGGACTGATGTTGAGAACTCGATAGCTTCATCTGATGCATAACGTTTGCCGAGAGCTGCGAGCATATCACCTTCTGCAGTGATACCGATACCGGTACGACGACCTTGGAGAGCTTTCTTGCGGATGTTCTTCCAGAGTTCAACTTCGCATCTCTTTACTTCATCGCTTTCTGGGTCTGAATAGACTTTTTCAAGGATAGCATCGATTTTTTCTATTTCGAGGTCGATGATGTCGTCCATGATTCTTTGAGCTATAGCGACGTGTTTAGCGAAAAGTTCAGCATTGAAACGAGCCTTTGCAGTGAAAGGATTTTCAACATAGCTATAGAGGTTCATAGCGAGAAGACGGCAGCTGTCGTAAGCACACAATGGGATTTCGCCGCAAGGGTTTGTACTTAATGTCTTGAAACCGAGGTCAGCATAACAATCTGGAATAGACTCGCGTGTGATTGTATCCCAGAAGAGAACGCCTGGTTCTGCTGACTGCCATGCGTTGTGGATAATCTTATCCCACAATCTCTTAGCGTCAATCTCTTTTGTATATAATGGATTTTCTGAATCTACAGGATATTTTTGTACGAAAGGCTTGCCTTCTTTGACAGCTTTCATGAAGTCGTCGCTGATACGTACAGATACGTTAGCATTTGTGATGCGGCCTTGTTCCATCTTAGAATCGATGAAACTTTCTGAGTCAGGGTGATTGATGCTGATGCTCATCATCAAAGCGCCACGACGACCGTCTTGAGCGACTTCTTTTGTTGAGTTTGAATAACGTTCCATGAAAGGAACAACGCCTGTTGAAGTAAGAGCGCAGTTCTTCACAGGACTGCCAGCAGGACGGATATGAGAGAGGTCATGGCCAACACCGCCGCGACGTTTCATAAGCTGGACCTGTTCCTGGTCGATCTTCATGATAGCACCGTATGAGTCAGACTGACCATTGGTACCGATAACGAAACAATTCGACAATGAAGAAATTTGGAAATTATTTCCGATACCAGCCATAGGACTGCCTTGTGGCACGATATATTTAAAGTTCTTGAGAACCTCAAATACTTCCTCTTCCGACATTGGGTTTGGATATCTATTTTCAATACGGACAATCTCAGATGCGATACGGCGATGCATATCGTCTGGTGTCAATTCGAAAATATTGCCATCACTGTCTTTCAAAGCATATTTGTTCATCCAGACATCGGCTGCCAATTGGTCGCCATTGAAATATTTTATGGTAGCCTCTTTGACTTCCTCAACAGAATATACCTTATACTCTTTG
The DNA here is from genome assembly GCA_045612025.1 of Bacteroidales bacterium. Taxonomy (GTDB): domain Bacteria; phylum Bacteroidota; class Bacteroidia; order Bacteroidales; family F082; genus Limimorpha. The sequence continues at coordinate 7,809 of JAZKYG010000027.1, read as the reverse complement.
TTTTCCATTTTGTCAAAATTGTTTTCTATTTTTTTATTATTTTTTTTATCTTCAGGTTTTAATTTTTTCTCAACATCTACCAAAATCTTTTTGTTAGATTCTTCAACGACAGAATTAGTTTCAAATTCCATAACAGAAAACAAATCTTGTGTTTTATTAACCTTCTTACTCATAGTTAAGTATTGATTTTAAATAGATTAGATAAAATAAAATTAAAACCCTCGCTCAATTTTTGCGTTTGCTAAATTATAAAAAAGATATATCATACACAAATAAATCAACAAAGTTTTTAATTTTTTTTCTAACAAACTTTTGTTGAATTTATTTAAAACTTTTTCTAACTTTGTTTTTATTTTTTTCTTAAAAGACATAAAATTTTCAAACTAGATAATTATGCTAAATATCAAATGTTTCAGCTTTAACCCTATCTGCGTTAACACTTACGTAGTATACAACGAGAGCAAAGACTGCGTCATCATCGACGCCGGAAACTGTAATTTAAGAGAGGATAACACCTTATTCGATTTCATCGACAAGAATCAACTGAAGCCTATCATGATTCTAAACACTCACGCTCATTTCGACCATATCTTGGGCAACTACGCAACAGCTGAGAAATACCAGATTCCGCTGGCTTCACACCCTGACGGCGACGAATATTTCAAGAACGCCCATGCCTACGCCTCTTCCTTCGGAATGAACTACGACAAAACAAAGACACTTTATCCAAGCATCGAATTATACGAACATCAGATAATAAAGATAGGTGACGACGAACTTGAAGTGATACACACTCCAGGACACGCCAAAGGATGCTGCTGCTTCTATTGCGAGGAACAAGACTTCATCATCACCGGCGACACATTGTTCTTTCGCGGCATCGGTCGCACCGACCTGCCAGGCGGTTCCTACAGCCAGATCGTCGAGAGCATCAAATATAAATTATACGAACTCCCTGACGAGACCGTATGCTACTGCGGACATGGCCCGGAAACCACAATCGGATACGAGAAACAACACGGTATGATTATATAAAAAAAGGACGCAAATTTGCGTCCTTTTTTTATTCTAAAGTTCTAAAATTCTAGAATTCTAAATTTCTAATCAAATGATACCTGGTATTCTAATCCATTCTCTTCCTTCAGCGCAGCAGGCTTCCACCTCTGCCACTGTCTTTGGTATCGGACGACCGAGGACTCTGTTGCCGTCTTCTGTAATCAACAAGTCATCTTCAATACGGATACCGCCGAAGTCTTTGAATGTCTCAACCTTATCGTAGTTGATGAATTCTTTATGCTTGCCTTCTGCCTTCCAGATGTCAATCAATGTTGGGATGAAGTAGATACCTGGCTCGTCAGTGACAACCATACCTGGTTTCAAGACCTTACCGAAGCGCAATCCCTTGAAACCTTCTTTTGTTGAACGTGGAGTCTCTGCATCGTAGCCGACGTTATTTTCACCGAGACCTTCCATATCGTGGACGTCCATACCGAGAGCGTGGCCCAAACCGTGAGGCATGAAGAGATAGTGAGCGCCAACAGCGAGAGCATCGTCTACATTGCCTTTCATCAAACCTACTTCATTCAACCCTTCAATGATAGTGCGTACTGCCAAAGTGTGCATGTCGAAATATCTGATGCCTGGACGTGTGTTGTTGATGACGGCCATATTTGACTTCAACACAATATTATATATATCACTTTGACGTGAGTTGAACTTGCCACCTACAGGGATTGTACGTGTGAAGTCTGAAGCATAATAATTCTTTGTCTCAGCGCCTGAGTCGCATACCATCATTCTGCCTTCTTGGAGTATGCCGTTATGATTGTGGTTATGGAGAGTCTGTCCGTCCATGCTCAAGATAACTGGGAAAGAAACGCCATAGCCGTAAGCATTGGCGATGCCTTCGATAGTACCAGCGATTTCTTGTTCAACGACGCCTGGCTTACACATCTTCATAGCTGTTGTATGCATATGATATGCTGTGACAGCTGCTTGTTCCATATCTTCGATTTCAACATCAGACTTAATCTCACGAAGTTTAACCACTTCTTGGATAAGTTCTTGGCTTACATATTTTGAGAGGCTATCGATATCTGTATTGAACCATTTTGCGAGTTTAATCTTCATGTCGCCACGGTATGGAGGAAGCATGTGGATTTGTCTTCCTTTAGCGACGGCGTCACGGAGATATTCAGCGAAACCGTTGATGTCGCGAGTCTGTTTCACAGCGATCATCTCGCCTTGCTCTGTAAGAGAAGGAAGATTACCGCACCAGATGATATCGTCAATTGTAACTTCTCTGCCGAAGAGAATCTCCTCGCCTGATTCAAAGTCGACAACACCGACCAAGTCAGGAGTGTTGAGACCGAAGAAATAAGCGAAGTTGCTATCCTGGCGATAGCGATATGTGTTATCAGGATAGTTGAGTGAAGCCTCATCATTAGAAGGGAAGAAAGCTATACCTTTAAGACCTGATTTTAATAAAGCGGCACGACGGCCAGCGAAAACTTCTTTTGAAAACATAGTATATTCTTTTTTAAGGACAACGGTCAACAGTCAACAGTCAACAGTCTTCGTCCACATTTATTAATCTTTTTTAAACCAACAGCTAATAGCCAATAGCCATTTTTCATTGCAACAAAGATAATGATTTTTGTTGGAAAAATTATCTTTTTGGTTTCTTTTTTATATCGAAAAAAGTGTTAAAATTTTGCCTAAATACGAAGAGACGCATCAACGACACCATATCTATTTCAGGTGTCATCAACACGTCTCTTAATTATGCATTATGAATTATGCATTATGAATTACTTAAAAATCCCATTTAACGCCAAAGCATGGATTGACATAGAACTTCTTGCCTTGAGCTAAGCCACCGAAGTTATATGACATCTCTACTTCACCACCAATGTTAAGATTTGGACAGTTGAAGAATTGTCCTACATTATACCACAATTGTGGTTCTGTAATGAAACAGAATTGTGTTGTATATGGAATAATCTTATCTAACCAAACGTTTTCTTGCCACCATAAATCAGCGAAACCACAGAATCTCAAACCTTTCACATTGAAGATGTCTTGCATTCCCCAAACGACAGAGAATTGCAATGGAACACTTTGTTCTGTCTTAGCAATTGTCTTATACATTGCATATACTGTCAAGGTGTTTCTGTAATCTTCCGAGTGGAAGAAATATTCGGCACCGAACATCCAAGCATTGTTAATGTTGTAACCCAATGCAGGAGGAACCACGCCGAGGCCTCCAGTGTATTCAACGTGTGCGCTTAAATTTTTCAATTTGCTGTCTTGCCAGAAATTCAAGGCTCTTTCGATTTCCATATAAGTTCCCATCATGCCATAGTTGTTAGGATGGTTTTTCCCGTTATGATAGAAATCTGCGAAGAAGAAAGTGCCGCCCCATTTGTCGGCTTTATACATTTCAAATGTCGTTGTAATGTATTGGCGTTCTTCGCCAAAGTCATACATCACTTGAAGATTCTGCGCTTTTGCAGCAAAACCCAATCCCATGAAAATCATGAGAACTAAAATTGATAATGTCTTTTTCATGTTGTTTATTTTTTAATGGTTAATTATCTTAAGTCAACGGACAACAGACTACAGACAACAGTCTTTGTCCAAATTTATTAATTTTCAATTCACTTTCCTTGAGACGCAGCAATTACATATTGTTAATTTTTTATGGTGTAATATGATACGTCTCTACATTAATTATGCATTATGAATTATGAATTATGCATTATGCATTAAATTCTCAATTTCCTCCACTTCTATTGGAAGTCCTTCGAAGAGATTTATCGGTTCGCCATCTGTGATGAGAAGGTCATTTTCGATTCTGATACCGATGCCTTCCTCTCTGATGTAGATACCAGGTTCGCAAGTAAGTATCATGCCCGCTTTGAATGGTTCGAATTTATCGACGCTATCGTGGACATCGAGGCCGATATGATGCGCCATTCCGTGCATGAGATATTTACGATACAGAGGGAAGTCTGGATCTTGATTTGCGACATCTTCTGCAGTGAAGAGACCGAGATTTATCATCTCTTGTTCCATTAATTTATATGTAGTCTGGTTCACCTGATCTATGGTTCCGCCCACCTTATATAATTTAGTAATCTCTTTCATGACGCGAAGTACTGCGTTATAACATTCTTTCTGTCTTTCAGTAAATTTGCCGTTGATTGGTATTGTGCGGCTCAAGTCGGAAGAGTAGTTTTTATATTCGCAGCCGATATCGAAGAGTATCAAGTCGCCGTCTTTCAAGACGCTGTTGTTTGCCGAGTAATGAAGGCAGCAGGCGTTCTTGCCAGCAGCCACGATTGGATAATAAGCGTGACCATTTGCGCCATTATATTTGAAGATGTATTCAATCTCAGCCTGTACCTGATATTCATTAAGGCCTGGCTTCACTGTCTTCAAGCAACGATGGAAAGCCTTCGCTGTAATGTCGCACGCCTGTTGAGTCACCTTGATTTCCTCTTCTGACTTAATCATACGCAGCTTATTTAATATAGGTGCGCTGCGTTCAAACTTATGCATAGGGAATTTAGCCTTTATCTCATCGATGAAGCGCTGCTGTATTGTCGTTACCTTACATTCATAAAGAGGATATTCGAAAGTGTTGAGATAGATGGTCTCGCATGAAAAAGCGAGGTCTTTAAGCACAGAGTCGAAGCTATCGGAATACATTACGTTAGCAGTCCCTGATATGTCAGCAGCTTCCTTAGAGTCAATCATCTCACCACGCCATATCACCTTGCTCTCGCTATAAGGTTCCACGAAGAGTATCTCGCGCATGGCAGGATTAGGATGGTCTGGATATAATATAAGGTATGCGCAGTCGCGGTCGATGCCTGTCAGATAGAAGAAATCCGACTGCTGACGATAAGGATAAAACTGGTCGCCATTACGAGGCATCTCCTCATTGGCACAAAACACCGCCATAGCGTTTTTTGAAAGCTTCTCTGAGAAATTCTTTCTGTTCTTTACAAAGAGGCTTTTATCTATATTATTGTTATTCATATATATATATTCTTTTGAATGCAGTTTGTTTTTCAACTCTCAAAAGTAAGAAAATAATTGTATAAATAAAATAGGTAAAATAAAAAAAAGACCAAAGAGAACCCTTTAGTCTTTTGTCATTAGTCTTTTGTCAATTATAAAATCTTGAATCCCAACATTACAGTAAAGATGTTTTGCCTTGTACCGTCATTGACTTTAACAGGTATTTCCTTATGACCCGGAACATACAATTCAAGCTCATCGTCAATAACATCAGAAACACCCAAACTATAATTGATGTCCAAGGTAAAACGCCATAAGTCAATACCGAGTCCGACAGCGCCACCAACCGTGACTTCTTCTACTGAAGAATCTACCGAAACACTTGTTTCATTGCCAAAGAGCGTTGTAGAATACTTTGCCTCACCCACTGCAAAATAAAAGACAGGACCAAAGTTAGCTCTCATCTTAATCAAAGGAATGTTGACGAACTGCCAACCCAAGAGCACCGGCATCGCCATATTGCTTTGATTGATAGTGAGTGTCGGCGTTGGATTCAAATTTGACAAGCCGAAATCTTCACCAAACAAATTTACATCAAACACTTTTCCTGATTTGTAATACAACAACTCTGGCTGGACAAAGAACTTCTTTATCGTAACACGAGCGAACACACCAAATGTCTTATTACTACTGAGTTCCGATTTGATAACTTGTTTATCTGTCGATAATTTTAAAGTCTGGTAACCCACTTTCGGACCAATACAGAAGTCAAACTGAGCATTGGTTGTAATAGCAACAAACAGCACTGCCAACAACAATAACGCTTTTTTCATAGTTTGCTATTTTAAATTTTAACAAAAATAGAAAAAAAATTGTAATTTCGTACTTTGAAATCTATTTTAGAAATGAAAAAAATATTACCCCTAATCATACTAACAATCACACTGTCAATCAATGGCTTTGCTCAATATAAGCCATTTCAGTTCGGCTTGAATGTAAGCCCCAGCGTCAATATGACAAACACCAAATGGGAAGGCATCATTGAGACCGAAAACTATGTTTCTTTCAACTGGGGTTTTATTGGCAATTTCTATTTTGTCGAGAACTATGGTTTTTCAACAGGATTCAACATCATGAACCAAAAAGGCGGATATGACTATCTCGGAGCCAACGATACCGTCATGGCGCCACAGCATTGCAAAATCAAAAACCAATATCTTGAAATACCTTTAAGCCTCACCATGAGAACAGAGAAATTCAACGATTTCAGAATCTTCAGCGACATAGGCTACGGACTTGGCATCTGCCTGGATTCTGACGGTTCTCTATTCAAAGACGAACTCAGAATGATTCGTCATGGCTTGATACTGAAATTAGGCGTTGAATATAACGTATACAAATCCAGCTGCTTGACCGTAGCGGTGAAGTATAACGACAACTTCGCAAACATATACAAAAAGCATAACTCTCTTCAACATAACATAAAGCTGAATAGTTTATGTTTAGAAATAGGTTTCATATTTTAATTCTTGAAAAATGAAAATCACATTAGCACAAATAAACCCAATAGTCGGTGACATTGACGGCAACAAGGAAAAGATCATCGCTGCCGCCCAACAATCAAAAGGCTCATCACTGGTTGTATTTCCAGAATTATCTTTATGCGGCTTTCCGCCACATAACTTATTAGCCTACGCCGACTTCATCGATCGCTGCGAGAAAGCCATCAACGAGATTGCCGAACGCTGCGACAACGTACCTTTGTTAATAGGCGCTCCAGTGAGAAACACCTCGGGCAAGGGCAAGCCGCTCTTCAACGCTGCTGTATTCTTACACCAAGGCAAACGTCAGATTTTCAAGAAGAAAAATGTAAATTCAGAATATTTCGAACCAGCCGATGAAACCAACATATTGCAGCTCGGTTGTATGAAAGTCGCTGTCACCATAGGCGAAGACCTTTATAATATAGGCGAAGACGAGTTCCTTATGACAAATCGCGTCGATGACTTCGAAGAGAAGCCAGAAATCATCGTCAACCTCGCTGCTGACCGCTTCGACTATCAGCGCGCTGCAAAGAGAAGAGAGATACTCCGCATGACAGCATTGAAACACGAGATACCTCTTATCTACGTCAACCAAGTGGGTGGCAACGCCAACCTCATCTATGACGGAGGTTCCATGGTATTCGGCTATATGGGCTACGTCATCAAGAGCCTTCCTTTCTTTGAAGAAGAAGTGTCGACATTCGACTGCGAACTCTTCATCTCTATGAAGAGAGAAGACAATCAAGTCATTCCATCCAAGATGGAACTCATACACGACGCCCTCGTACTCGGCATCCGCGACTTCTTCAACAAACAAGGTTTCAAGAAAGCAGTGCTAGGATTATCAGGAGGTCTCGACTCTGCACTCGTGATAGCATTAGCGGCCAAGGCATTAGGACCAGAAAACGTATTAGGCATCTTGATGCCATCACAGTTCTCCACCGACCACTCCGTCAGCGACGCCATAGCATCAGCGGAAAACCTCGGATGCAAATATCATATCGTACCGATAAAACCAACCTTCGATGCTTTTGACGAGACATTGAAACCTATCTTCCAAGACTTGCCTTCCGACGCCACAGAAGAAAACCTCCAGGCAAGATGCCGCGGCGTCATCGTAATGGCGATATCAAATAAATTCGGCAACATCTTATTGAACACCAGCAACAAGAGCGAGGCCGCTGTCGGCTACGGCACACTCTACGGCGACCTATGCGGAAGCCTGTCCGTCATCGGC
>JAZKYG010000026.1:0-14092 GCA_045612025.1 Bacteroidales bacterium | reverse complement strand
CGCTGATATTTTGATAGTTGTGGGAACCTCGCTGGCGGTATATCCAGCAGCCTCGTTGGTTTACTTTGTGCGAGATAAAGAAGTGCCGATTTATTTGGTTGACCCAGGCACGCCCGACACATCAAGGATTCAAAATCCATTGACCCACATCAAAGAAAGAGGCGCAGTCGGTGTTCCGCAATTGGTGGAGAAGTTGCGGGAGATTTATGGGAATTAGGAGTTGGGAATGATTGTAGAGACGTTTCAATGGTTCCTAAAAGATAAACAAACATTGAAGCGTCTTGTAAGTTTATGAGTTGTAGAGACGTGTCAACAATACCTATGAAATGAAAAAGGATTGTTGATGCGTCTTGAAAAACAGAAAATTTTAATATATGAATTTCTTGAATGGATGAGGTTTAAAATTCAAATTCCAAAACACCTTGAACTCCAGCGCTATTTTCTGTGGATGAAACCTGTTGCCCGTTGTCCGTTGCCTCTTGTCCATTAATCATTTCAAGAAACTCAGCTTCGCTCTTGATTTCAATGCCTAGACTTTCTGCTTTCTTTCTTTTTTCTGGTCCCATCTTGTCGCCGGCAACAACGAAACTGGTCTTCGATGATATTGAAGATACGTTCTTTCCGCCAAGGTCTTCAATGAGCTGCTTGATCTCATCGCGACTCATGGTGGAGAAGACTCCGCTGACGACAATGCTCATTCCAGATAATATATTTGAAGATGATGCCTCATCATGTACTTTCTTCTCTTGCTCGAACTGAAGTCCGGCTTCTTTTAACTTATTGATGATATTGACATTACGCTCATCAGCGAAGAAGTCTTTGATGGAAACTGCTATCTTTTCGCCGACTTCCTCAATCTCGGTGAGTTCTTCAACTGACGCATTGATGATATTGTCGATAGATCCCATCGCCTTGGCTATAAGCTTCGCTGTAGTCTCGCCGACGTATTTTATTCCCAAAGCGAAAAGCACCCTAGCAAAAGGAACCGACTTCGACTTCTCAATAGCGTCGATGATGTTGTTGGCAGTCTTTTCCTTGAAACTGACCTTACGGACTGTCTTATCTTGTGTTTTCTCATCTTCGACAGTGATGACTTTTTCCAATCCGAAGATGTCGTTATATTTGAGATTGTATAAATCTGAATAGTCTTTAATTAAGTTATTGTCGAAAAGCACTTCGACTTTTCCTTCGCCGAGGCTTTCTATGTTCATAGCTTTTCTGCTGATGAAATGCTCGATGCGTCCTTTTATCTGAGGTGGACAACCTAAAGTGTTCGGACAATACCAGGCTGTTTCACCTTCGATATTAACGAGTTCTGTTCCGCATTCTGGGCAGTGCGTGATGAAAGTGACTTTCTGGCTTCCGTCTTTTCTTTGGTTTAAATCAACGGCAGTTATCTTTGGAATTATCTCTCCGCCTTTTTCCACGCTGACGATGTCATCGTAATGAAGGTCGAGTTGCTCTATGAAATCTGCGTTATGAAGCGTCGCTCTTTTTACGATTGTTCCTGCAAGTTGAACAGGTTCTAAGTTCGCGACTGGTGTTATTGTTCCGTGGCGTCCTATTTGGAAGTCAACGCTCAACAATTGTGTATGCGCTTCTTCTGCCTTGAATTTATATGCTATTGCCCAACGTGGTGATTTTGCTGTGAATCCTAAAATCTCTCTCTGTTGGAAGTCGTTGACTTTAATAACGATGCCGTCGATGTCGAAAGGCAGTTCCTTTCTTTTCTCGTCCCAATAGTTGATGAACTCTTCAATTTCATCGACATTCTTGCATAAAGCCATGAAGTTGGATACGTTGAATCCCCATTGTCGAGCCGCCATAAGACTTTCATAATGATTTTCGAATATCATCTTGTCATCGTCCATCATCATGAAGTAGCAATACTGATCGAGTTTTCGTCGTGCCACTTCCTTGGAGTCTTGCAGCTTTATGGTTCCAGCTGCGGCGTTTCTAGGGTTGGCGAAGGTCTGCTGTCCCAAATCAGCGCGTTCTGCATTGATTGCGTTGAAACTGCTGTGTGGCATGATAATCTCGCCGCGCATCTCAAAGAAATCAGGATAGTCGCCTTTGAGTCGTAACGGTATTGTGCGAATGGTCTTTACGTTTGTAGTGACATCATCGCCTTGTGTACCGTCGCCGCGAGTTACGGCCTTGACGAATACCCCGTTTTCATAGGTTAGACTTATGGAGATGCCGTCGAACTTCAGTTCGCATACGAATTCAACATCTTCTTCTATGGTCTTCTTTATGCGAGTGATGAAGTCCTTGACTTCTTCAATGTTATATGAATTAGACAAGGAAAGCATTGGATAACGATGCTTCACAGTCTGAAACTCCTTGGTGATGTCGCCACCGACACGTTGGGTAGGAGAGTCGGCAGTGATGAATTCAGGGTATTGTTGTTCGAGACTTATAAGCTCGTTGAGAAGCATGTCAAAGTCATAGTCGCTTATCGTTGGCTGCGCCAATATATAATAATTGTAATTATGACCTTCTATAATCTTGCTTAATTCAGCGATTCTGACTTTTGCCTCTTCCTTATTCATATTATTTTCTTATTTCGTAAGAACAATCAACGTTGTCTAATTTATACATTGTCTTGTAATATTCTGTATAGCTTTCGCATTCTTTCTTTGAATAAACGCCGTAAAGTTCTTCAGCAGCTCCTGTGTCTAGGTTTCTGCAGATACAGCCTTTTTCGCATGAGGAGAATGTAACGATAGCAACAACCGCTACTAAAAATAGTTTGAAAAATCTTTTCATGATAAAATAACTTAAAGCGCAAAGATAAGAATTTTATTCTAAAAATATGTGTTTAAAACACTGTAATTATACTGATAATTAATTTCGATTTCAGCGAAAAAAATATTATCTTCGCAATGTTTTTTTACATTGCAAAAATTGGAGAAAAGTATAATCTAAAATTTAATATTTCATGAAGACTAAATCGATTATTTTATTTGTTGTCATGGCATTAGTGATGAATGTCAGGGCTCAGGAAATCGCAGATTGGTGGAATGACGTCAGCGTTTGTTCTGTCAATAAGGTGGTTCCACGCACCAATGTCATTCCTTATCAAGATGAGAACGGGATCAATAACCTTGAATATAGACAGTCGCCATACTATCAATGTATAAATGGCACATGGAAATTCAATTGGGTTGAAAAACCTGCCGACAAACCTGTAGGTTTCTATGAAGAAGGTTATGATGTATCTTCTTGGGGCAGTATTCCTGTTCCAGCCAACTGGGAAATGAATGGCTACGGCGTTCCTGTTTATGTGAACCAAACCAATGAATTCCCTTCAAAACCTCCATATGCTCCAAAAGAGTATAATCCTGTAGGTTGCTACGTTCACGAATTTAATGTTCCTAAAGACTGGAATGGCAGAAACGTGTACATTAACTTCGGAGCTGTGAAATCAGCATTCTATCTCTGGATCAATGGTCAGTTTGTAGGTTATTCAGAAGATTCAAAGACACCTGCGGAATTTGACATCACTCCTTATATTAAGAAAGGTAACAACAGATTGGCAGTCGAGGCCTATCGTTTCTCAGACGGTTCATACCTTGAATGTCAAGACTATTGGAGAATGAGCGGCATCACTCGTGATGTTTTCATTTATTCAAAACCTAAAACCAACGTATATGATTTCTTCGTAAAAGCCGGTCTTGACAGAACTTTCACAAATGGTACTTTTGATATTAACATTGATGTCAATTATGCTAAGGTTCCTTCAAAATTGAATGTTGAAGTTGAAATAAGTGGCAAGGATGGTCATCTTAAGACATATTCAAAAGAATTGACAAAAGATGAACTCCTTAAAAACCAAAAGCAAGAAGGATTGTCAATAATACATTTCAAGGATGTTATCGCAAACGTTCAGCCATGGTCCGCAGAGAGACCTAATCTCTACGACATGACAATTCGTTTGAAGGATAAAAAAGGTAAAGTCATTGAAGTCGTTGGTTCTAAGATTGGTTTCAGAACTACAGAAGTAAAAGGCGGACAACTCCTTGTCAATGGCAAACCTATATTGGTGAAAGGTGTTAACCGTCACGAACACGATGGGTTCACTGGTCAGACCGTAACTCGTGAATTGATGGATAAAGACATTCAAATGATGCTTCAAAATAACATCAACACCGTTCGTACATCACATTATCCTGTTGATGTATACTGGTATGAGTTATGCGATAAATATGGTTTGTATGTAATAGATGAGGCCAACAATGAATCACATGCTCAAGGTTATGAGAAAGAAAGTCTTGCAAAAGACGAACGTTGGATAGAGTCTTTCAAATACAGATGTAACAATATGGTCGGCAGAGACAAGAACCATCCTTCAATCATCATCTGGTCACTTGGCAACGAATGCGGCAACGGCGTCTGTATGTATGAGGCTTATGATATGGTCAAGAAACTCGACAACACTCGTCCTGTAATAAATGAACGTTCTTTGTACGATCATAACAATGACATCATCGGTACGATGTATTCTAGCCAAAGATATTTGGAAAGATTTGCGTCAGAGAAGTTGGATACACTCAACCGTCCTTTCATCTTGGTGGAATATCTTCACGCAATGGGTAACAGCTGCGGCGGTATGCAAGACTATTGGGATATCATCAATAAATATGACAACTTGCAAGGTGGTTGCATCTGGGACTGGTGCGATCAGTCTATCGTGATGGTCGATAAGGAAAAAGGCGTTAAATGGTATGCTGCAGGCGGTGACCTCGGCGAACTTGAAGGCATCGGCAACGACGACAGCTTCTGCTGCAACGGCCTTGTCACAAGCGACAGAATCCCACATCGTCATTTGGATGAAGTCAAGAAGATATATCAAAACATCAGCGTTATTCCTGTAGATGTCAACAAAGGCGTATTTGAAGTCAAGAACAACTTCTTCTTCAGAAGCTTGAATGAGTTTGAACTGACATATACAATATATACTAACAACCAAGTCATCCAAACTAATAACATTACTTTGAACGCAGCGCCTCAAACATCTGTAAAACAGACGATACAAATGCCAAAGGTCAGATTGAACCCTAAAGAAGAATGCTTCATTGAATTCTCATTCAGAGAAAAAGGCGCTCATGCACTTTTGCAAGCTGGAACAGAGGTAGCATACGATGTATTTAAATTGGATTTACAATCAGCGCAAGGTCTTCCTCTCAAAGGTATTCCTGCAGTGGATCTTGTCGTAGATGATTTAACGTCTAAAGTGACTGTATCTAACAAAGACTTCACTTTCGTTATTGACAAAGGTCTTCCTACATCATTCGTTTACAGAGGTTCTGAATTGTTGGCTGGTGCTATCAAACCAAACTTCTGGCGCGCTCCAACGCTCAACGACGATGTCGACCACAACGCTCTTCCAAAATGGCTGAACGCTAACTTGAATGAATTGACAATCGTTCCTAAAGATATCAAAGCTGATAAGGTCAATAACTCTAAAGCTGTTGTTACAGTGTTGCTTGACTTCAACAATGATAAGGGCGAGACAATCTTGTCAACAGAACAGGTGTATGAAATCAACGGCTTCGGTGATGTGGTTATCTCAAATAACATCCAGCCTAATCAAGTCGTCACTACATTCCCTAAAATCGGAACACAGCTTCTTATGCCTTTACAATATAATAAGGTAAGATATTTCGGCAAGGACACAGAAAACTATCCTGACAGAAATTCTTCTGGTAAGATTAAGTTGTATGAGAGAGATGCTAAGGATCTCTTCGAATTACATGAAGAACCACAGGATAACGGTAACCATAGCGATACACGTTGGCTCGCAGTGACAAACGCTGAAGGCAATGGTATGTTCTTTACAAGCGATGAAAATTTCAACTTCAGCATTTATCAATATTCTGATGACAACCTCTCTGTTGCAGAAAGAATCAATCAGATGGAACTCGCTAGATATTGGACTGTTAATATCGACTACAAACAAGCTCCTCTTGGAACAGCGACATGCGGTCCTGGCGCTCTTAGCAAATATCTCATCAAGAATGATAATTACGAATATACAATAAGATTACGTCCATTCACAGCAAGAGATACTCAAGCTGAAAGATTGTATCAACAGAATGTTATCGGGGAGTTCACACAAGTGGCAACACCTGAAATAACAACCGACTTGGAACGTTTCGACAAAAAGATGAATGTGACATTGAAATGCGCTGACGCTAAAGCTAAGATTTATTATACTTTAGACGGCAGCGAACCAACAAAGAAATCTAAGTTATACACAAAGCCTTTCAGCATCAACGCAACAACAACAGTCAAGGCAAAGGCTTTTGCTGACAACAAGATTTCTTCATTCACAACCAAGAAACATTATGATAGAATCATCATCGCTGGTACAGAATTCGTTGAGAAACCACATCGCAACTATGCAACAAATTCTGAGACTGTCTTGATGGACGGCAAGAAAGGCATCGCTGGCAACTGGGGAGAAGGATGGCTCGGTTTCTATGGCAATGGCACTGAGTTCACAATAGAACTCTCACAAGCTACAGACGTGCATCATTTATATGTCGGCTGCGGCATCTGTCCTAACGACTGGGTATTGTTGCCAAAAGGCGTTTTCGTTTCAGTCTCTACTGACGGAAAAAATTTCACAGATTTCGTCAAGGCTGATTTCCCAATGTATAAATATAATGCTATGGATGTAAGACGCCGCGATGACGCAAGAGCTACCATCGATGTCAAAGGCGTTAAATATATTAAGGTGAAAGTCGACAATGTAGGTAAGTTGCCTGAATGGCACGACTACGCTGGCGAAGACGCCTGGATCATGATCGATGAGATTACTATCAAGTAACAAAAAAAGCGACTCAATCGAGTCGCTTTTTTATTGTCAGTTTTGAATTATTTCTTGAAGTATCTGTTGAACAATCCTTCGAAACCTTTGCCGTGACGTGCTTCGTCTTTTGCCATTTCATGAACTGTGTCATGGATAGCGTCAAGGTTACGTTCTTTAGCGATACGAGCGATACGCATTTTATCTTCACATGCGCCGCATTCTGCTTGCATACGTTTTTCTAAGTTTGTCTTGGTGTCCCAAACAACGTCGCCTAACAATTCAGCGAATTTTGCGCAGTGTTCTGCTTCTTCCCAAGCATAACGTTTGAAAGCTTCAGCGATTTCTGGATAACCTTCGCGGTCAGCTTGACGGCTCATTGCTAAGTACATACCGACTTCTGTTGCTTCACCCATGAAGTGTGCGTTCAAGTCTTTGATCATGTCTTCGCCAGTGCCTTTAGCAATACCTACAACGTGTTCTGTAACGAAGTTCAAAGCAGCACCTTCTTCAAGCACATTCCATTGAACTTTTTGTTTACATTGTGGACATAATTCTGGAGCGTTTTCACCTTCGTGGACATAACCGCAAATAGGACAAGCAAATTTCTTATTCATAATGTTTATTTTTTATTGGTTAATATTTTATGTCAACAGTCAACAGACAATGGTCAACAGTTGACGATTCATTTTATATTTTATTTTTTAACTTTTGTTTAGCCTTTTGTCAATTTAATTGTCAATTGTTAATTGCTTTGGGCGTTCCGGCTATCGCCGTCGGGCTTTCCGCTATATCTTTTTCCGCTACGCTCCAAAAGGATGCCGCTTCAATCCCTAACGCAACCCTGAATAAAAACAGGCTGTTGGCTTTTGAACCTTAGTGATACGGGTAATGTACTGCTAGCATTAATCAAAAAGAAGTTCAACGTCCTTAGCTCAAGAGCCTTAGTATTATTTCACAGCATGTTTATAACCATCCACTTTATTCCAGTCGCCTCTTGTGAAGTCAGGGAATTTTACTGGCAAGCCGTTGTTTTCGATAGAAGCTGCTGTCAACTCACCGAGGCATGACCATTCAGCTGCGTCATAAACGTCTTGGTCTAATGGAAGTCCGTTTTGTAAACAGTAGATCAAACGATAATCCATGATGAAGTCCATGCCGCCGTGGCCACCGACTGTCTTTGCTTTTTCTTCAATGTCTTTTGCGATAGGGTGTTTGTAAGCAACCATCAAAGAATCCTTGATATTGTTTGGAACGAATCCGTGTGAATTCAAGTCTTCGTGATCTGGAACGATATCTGATGGGATGTTTTCTTCTTTCAAAGTGAATCCTTCGATAGGATATTTGTTTGCGAAACCTTCAGTACCAGTCAATTGATACAATCTGTCATAAGGACGTGGAGTGTATACGTTATGTTGGATTAAAATTGTTTTGCCTTTGTTTGTCTTGATCAATGTTGAAGTCATGTCGCCGTTAGCGAATGTCTCTGAACCCATAGTTTCTTTAGCTATCTTAAGACCATTGACAGAAGGTGTTGACAATGAAACGAGATAATCCATTTTGTCGCCGCGGTGGATGTCAAGAACTTGGCATACAGGTCCGAGGCCGTGTGTTGCGTAAACGTCACCAGCGTGGTCTTGGTTGAATTCCAAACGCCAGTTGCCTTGATAATGAGCCCAGAATGGTTCCAAGTTATGGATATAAGCTCCTTGAGCGTGAATCACTTCACCGAACAAACCTTGTTGTGCCATATTGAGACATGTCAATTCGAAGAAGTCGTAGCAGCAGTTTTCGAGCATCATGCAGTGACGTTGTGTCTGTTCTGCTACGTCGACAAGCTGCCAGCATTCTTCTACGCTTGTTGCAGCTGGCACTTCAACAGCGACGTGTTTGCCGTGTTGCATTGCATAAACTGCCATAGGAACGTGTGTGTCCCAGTCGGTACATATATAAACAAGGTCTATGTCGTCGCGTTCGCAAAGAGCTTTCCAACCATCTTCACCGCTATATTCAGCACATTCTGGAAGTCCTTTTCCTTTGATAACCCAGTTCTGAACAGACTCGACACGTTCTGGCAATAAGTCACATAATGCCTTGAACTCTACGCCTTCAATATGAGAAATACGATTAACGGCATCAGCGCCACGCATACCGAGACCGATGAAACCCATTCTTACAACAGGAATAGGATCTACTGCAAGTTGCAGAACGCTTTTCTGACCTTCAACTCTTTCAGGTTCGTCAAACACAATCATGTTATCTTTAATGACATAGTTCTTGTCAGATTTATTATCTGTAGAACAACTTGAAACAAAAATACTTAGCACTAATGCTAAAGCAATAAATAAATGTTTTTTCATCGTGTTTTAATTCTGTTTATTTGCTTGTAAAAATAATAATTTTATCCGTATCAAGTTATATGATTTAATTTTTTATTTTTACAAAAAAAATTGATATGGGAAACATGAAAGATATAGTGTTAAAATTCAATATTGAAGGTGAAGTATCAGATGTCAAGCCTCTCGGCGAAGGTCTTATCAATGATACATTTAAGGTTTATGTTCAAGGAGTTACAAATCCTAAATACGTTCTTCAACGTATAAATAACGCGATATTCCAAGACGTGGATTTGCTTCAGGATAATATAGAAAAGGTGACTTCACATATTCGCAAGAAACTCGTTGACAAAAACGAGAGCGATATTGAACGTAAAGTGTTAAATTTCATTAAGACAAAAGACCTCAAAAACTATTATTTCGATGGTGAGAAATACTGGCGTCTTATGACTTTCATCGACGATTCTTATACCTATCAGGCGGTCACACCTGAATATTCATATACTGCAGGTCTTGCATTCGGTGAGTTTCAATCCATGCTTTCAGATATCGACCAAGAATTAGGCGAGACTATTCCAAGTTTTCATAATATAGAATTGCGTTTGAATCAACTTCGTGAAGCCGTTGAAAAAGACGCGGTCGGACGAGCAAACGAAGTGAAATATTATATTGATGAAATAGAGAAAAGAGCAGAGGCTATGTGTCTTGGCGAACAGCTTTATCGTGAGGGCAAACTGCCTAAACGTATCTGTCACTGCGACACTAAAGTGAATAATATGCTCTTTGATAAAGAAGGTAATGTGTTATGCGTTATCGACCTAGATACTGTGATGCCAAGCTTTATCTTCTCTGACTTCGGTGATTTCTTGCGTTCTGCCGCCAATACAGGTGCAGAAGATGACAAGAACCTCGATAACATAGATTTCAATATGGAGATCTTTGAGGCCTTTACCAAAGGTTATCTTGAAGGAACCAAGGCATTCTTGCTTCCTGTAGAAAAAGAGAATCTGCCGTATGCAGCAAAGTTGTTCCCTTACATGCAGACAGTCAGATTCTTGGCGGATTATATAAACGGTGATACTTATTACAAGATTCAGTATCCAGAGCATAACCTCGTACGTACCAAAGCGCAATGGCGATTGTTTGAATGCGCTGAACGCAAGGAAGAAGCTATGCGAGAATTTGTGTCTAAGAACTAAGGCTTTTGAACTTTGAACTAATAGCTAACAGCCAATAGCCAATAGCCAACAGCCAATTCATTGTTCCACAAATATCAATTTATCGGTGTCGTATCCTTTATCTTGTGCGACGCCGATAATTTTTTGCAGTGTCGCTTCATCTAAATGAGGTGTTCTTGACAAGATCCAGAGATATTTTGGTGAGTTGCCGCCGACCAAGACATAGTTATAGTCTTTATCAATCATAAGGACTCTATAGTCGGAGTAGAAGTTCAAGAAGAATGAGACGCGTAATAATCCAGAAGTATTGGTTGTCTTGGCCTTGCCAATGGTTTCTTTGAACTTGCCGTCTCTGTAACCAGAGTTGATGACCTGTATGTGACCATCGGGGAGGAGTTTGTATTCTGCTGTAACTCTCTCCATATCACGTTCAAAGCTATGGTCAAAACGTGCTATCTCATACCATTTTCCGAGATATTTGTTCAAACTGATGGCAACAGGTTCATTGTCGACCTTTGTCGGCGCAAAAATACTTGTCAGTAACATAACGATTAAAAATTTTGCATTCATATTGTTGTTTTTGCATCTAACAAAAAGCAAATAATTTTTGTTCGAAAAATAATCATATCACAAAAATTAATGTATATTTGCAAATGTCTTCAGGGCAAGGTGAAATTCCTTTCCGGCGGTGACAGTCCGCGACTTCCTTAGGGAACTGATTCGGTGAAATTCCGAAACCGACGGTGATAGTCCGGATGGTAGAAGATGTTTTATTTTAAGTGTTTATGTTTTGCCCTGAAGTCGTATTAATGATTTTAGGGATTTTTTATGCCATATAGACAACAAGACATAGAATACATGCAACGCGCTATCGCTCTCGCAAAGAAGGGCGAAGGTTTCGTGAACCCTAATCCTATGGTAGGTTGCATCGTAGTGAAAGACAACGAAATAATTGCAGAAGGATATCATGAATATTACGGCGGACTCCATGCAGAACGCAATGCCTTGACACATACAACAACCGACTGCAATGGCGCAACGCTTTATGTTACACTAGAACCTTGTTGTCATTATGGAAAGACACCGCCTTGCACGGAAATCATTATAGAAAAAGGTATAAAGAAAGTCGTGGTAGGACTTCTCGATCCTAATCCGCTTGTTGCAGGTAAAGGCATATCAATTCTTCAAGACGCAGGAATAGAAGTCATTACAGGCGTAGAGGTTGATAAGATAAAAGAGCTTAATAAGGTTTTCTTAAAATATATTAAGACAAAACGTCCTTACGTCTTGCTTAAAACTGCAATGACACTCGACGGAAAGATTGCTTCTTATACCGGTGACTCTAAATGGATTACAAACGAGAAATCGAGAAAACTCGTTCATAAGTTACGTTCCGAATTGATGGGAATAGTAGCGGGAATCGGAACTGTCAAAGCTGATGACCCTATGCTCAACTGTCGTTTGGAACCCCAACAGCC
This sequence comes from Bacteroidales bacterium, assembly GCA_045612025.1. Lineage (GTDB taxonomy): Bacteria > Bacteroidota > Bacteroidia > Bacteroidales > F082 > Limimorpha. The sequence continues at coordinate 2,286 of JAZKYG010000026.1, read as the reverse complement.
AACAGCCAACAGCCAACAGCCTTCAATTCATCAACCTATAAGAATCATTGTTGATACAAAAGCGTCTATATCTTTGGATAGCAATATTGTCAAGACTGCCAAAGAATACAGAACGATTTTAGCAGTTGGACAACAGTCAACAGTCAACAGCCAACAATCAAAAATTGAGGAGTTAAAATCCTTTAACGTAGAGATTTTATATTGTGAGGAAAAAGACGGTCACGTTGACATTAACGACTTGATGACTAAATTGGGTGAAAAAGGCATAGATTCTCTATTGCTTGAAGGCGGTTCAACATTAAATGCTGCATTTCTTGAAGCTGGCTGTGTGGATGAGGTTTACGCTTTCATCGCTCCTAAAATAATTGGCGGCGAACAATCCAAATCGCCAATAGGTGGAAAAGGCATCGAATTGATGAAAGACGCAATCACATTCGACAAAGTAGAAATAGAACAGATTGAAAACGATATATTAATAAAAGGTAAAATAAAGTCAACAGAAAAATTCTAAGATTTTGAATTTTTGAATTTTTGAGGTTTAAAATTATGTTTACAGGTATAATTGAAGAAATAGGAAAGATAAAGTCGATAGAGAGACATGCGAACAGCATCAAGCTTACCGTCTCTGCAAGTAAGATCATGTCGGATATGCATATAGGCGACAGCATCGCAACTAACGGCATATGTCTGACTGTTACATCTTTCGACAGCAGTTCCTACACTGTGGATGTTATGCCTGAGACAATGATGATGACTAACTTCAAGAACTTGAAGGTTAATGACTCTGTAAATCTGGAACGTGCTCTTGCAGCTAACGGACGTCTCGGCGGTCACATTGTTTCCGGTCATATCGACGGTGTCGGAACAATAATCAAGAAATATAATGATGATAAAGCGATAAGAATGTCATTCTCGGCAGAACCTTCAATTTTAGAACTTATCGTCAAGAAAGGCTCTATCGCAATCGACGGAATTTCATTGACAGTAACAGATGTGGATTCAACATCGTTTTCAGTTTCAATAATAGAACACACTCAAGGTGAGACAACATTGACATCAAAGAAGATAGGTGATACTGTCAACCTTGAAAATGACGTAATCGGGAAATATGTAAAACGATTATTCCATTCTGACAATAATATTAATAAAGGTATAAGCCTCGACTTTTTGGAATCAAACGGATTTTAATAGAAATAAATAATACAATATAACATGGAAAACAAATTCAATACTATTGAAGAAGCTATCGAAGATTTGAGAAACGGTAAGATGATTATCGTCGTCGACGATCCAGATAGAGAAAATGAAGGTGATTTGATCTGTGCTGCTGAGTTTGCAACAACAGAAAACGTCAACTTCATGGCATCATACGCTAAAGGTCTTATCTGTATGCCTATGAGCAAGGAACTTACTCATAAGTTGAAACTCAATCAGATGGTGACTGAAAACACTGACAATCACTGCACAGCATTTACAGTATCTATCGACCACGTTGACACTACAACAGGTATTTCTGCTGTTGAGCGTTCAATCACAGCGATGAAGCTCGTTGAAGATGACGCAAAACCAGAAGACTTCAGACGTCCAGGTCACATGTTCCCACTCGAAGCCCGTGATGGCGGTGTCTTCAAACGCAACGGCCACACAGAAGCAACAGTCGACTTCATGAGAGTCGCTGGTCTTAAGGAATGCGGCCTCTGCTGTGAAATCATGCGTGAAGACGGCACTATGATGAGAACAACAGAGCTTCTTCAGTTTGCAGAAGAACATAACTTGAAAATCACATCTATAGCAGATTTGATAAGATATAGAAGAAGAACAGAATCTTTGGTTGAGAAAGTCACTGAAGCTGAACTTCCTACAAAATACGGCAACTTCGTAGCTCACGGCTATATCGACAAAGTCACTGGAGAACATCATATAGCTTTGGTAAAAGGCGACATCTCAGGTGAAGAACCAGTCTTATGTCGCGTTCACTCAGAATGTCTCACCGGCGACGCTTTCGGTTCATTACGTTGCGACTGCGGCGAGCAGCTCCAAGAAGCAATGCGCAGAATTGAAGAAAAGGGCAGAGGCGTGATACTTTATCTCAAACAAGAAGGCAGAGGCATCGGCTTGATCAACAAGTTGAAAGCATATAAGTTACAAGATAACGGAATGGATACAGTAGAAGCTAACTTGGCATTAGGTTTCGCTGCAGATATGAGAGACTACGGAACTGGCGCTTCTATTTTATCAGACTTGGGCATCAGCAAGATCACTGTCATGACAAACAATCCAATGAAG
>JAZKYG010000025.1:0-5954 GCA_045612025.1 Bacteroidales bacterium | reverse complement strand
TCCAGTAAGCATTTCCAGTATTTCCGACTGCTTGCTTTTCTCCGATTTCAAAAACGTACTAAATTCACCTTGAGCAAGCATCACAGAACGAATGAATTGATCATATGAAAGTCCTATAAACTCAGTGATTTTCTTATTAACATCACCAACATTAGTAAAAAGCACTATTCTCTTATCACCATCAACGACCTCCAGTTTTCTTCTATCTTTGGATGGTTTATAAGTATTATTTCTAGTCTTACCAACAGCCCAAGTCGCCACATAAGTCACATTTTGAACGGTAAAGTAAACCTCAGCCTTACCTTCCAAAGTACCTTTACGCAAAATATTATTAGTATTACCAGTACTATTTTTTCCATCCTCCACTTTAGCATCATTCGCAACATTCTCATAACGAGAAGCTTTATCATACAAGGCAAGAGTAATTGCATCTAATATTGTTGTCTTTCCCGAACCCGTTTCACCACATATCAAGAAAAGAGACTCTTTTGCCAAAATACCATTAGCAAAATCAATCTCTGCATATTCAATAGAACTAAGGTTTTGTATTATTAACTTTTCAATCTTCATAACCAACAACTTACATAAATTACTACATTTGCTTCATCACCTCATCACAGACACTTTTAAACATCTTCTTCATCTCTTCTGGCATTTCCGCATTATTCTTCTTCTGGTATACGGAACACCCTAATTCATAAGGCGATATAGCTTTAAAATCATCTAGCGTTCGAACAACAACATTAGTCTGTTCGACATTCTGGACTGGGAAATAAACCTGAATGCCACAATATTTGGCTTTTTTACCCTCAAACTTTTCCACAATAGTTGCATTCGTCAAATCAGTAAGGGGCATTTCTGATTTAACATGCAATCTCACATAACAGTCATTATCAAGCACTTCGTCTATTCGTTCAAAAAGTTCATCTATATCCACCGCATCATCGTACGATTGCGGTTTAGACGGGAAGTCACAAATCGGAATAAGCGGAGCTATTTCCCTTATCTTTACATCAAGATTATGATTCTCTATCGTCACCACAGATACCGAATGAGGGTAATCCTCGTTAAACGTAAGAGCAAAAGGAGAGCCAGAATACCTCATATTTCCACTTAAATCTTGAGGATGATGAACATGACCTAAAGCCCAATAATCTATCTCTTTCAGTTGAGTTATGCTCTCGACATCGACAGATTCCAAGCCTCCTACCAATTTGTTATAAGCATTCGAATTAACGCCAGACATCATCAAATGACCCATTGCAATAACAGAGTGATTTCCTGAATATTGCTCATTTAACTTCAAGTTATCCTTTAAGTTCTTATAAAAAGAAAAAACACGATTAGAATAAGTATCATTTTCCTTTAAAGAAGGATAATTACCAGCATTTATGAACGGTACAGCCAATACCCAACCAACAATCTCCCCATCTCTTTTGACAGGAATCTCAATCTTAGAAGCATCATATGTCAGTTCGCCATCTTTAGCATCTCTGTAGAAGTAAAGGTTACCGACTACAGTAACGTCAAAGGCCTCCCACAGTTCACGAGGCGCCTCAAGACGAGACGGAGAGTCGTGGTTACCTGCTGTCACTATTATCTGCAAATCATCATATAGACGCGAAAGCTCCACCAAAGCATGATAATACAGACGCTGCGCCATAACGCTTGGCGTTGATGTGTGAAATATATCCCCCGACACTATTAAAGCGTCAGGTCTTTCCTCCAAAACTATGTTTTTCAATTGATTAAAAAAACACCTATGTTCTTCGTCACGCGAATACTGGTATAAAGTCTGCCCAATATGCCAATCACTAGTATGTATTACCTTCATTCCCTTTAACATTTTTTATTACGAAAACATCTTCAAAACCAGCTCCGTTAGTATAACTTCCCGACACTCTAAGTTCCTGAACCGCCTCATCATCAAACCACGAAGCTCGTATAGTACCCTTTGTCTCCTCTATCGAGACACCGCCAACGACACACCAATTTGATGCTGCGACATTTGAGGTGTCTATTACAAACAACTGATTATCATTCTCATTCTGAATGATATACACAGGATGCGGCATCAGTTCGTCATAGAAGAAATCGACGATTTCATTTTGTATGGTGTAATAATCATCGCTCAAGTTGCGGTTTTCATCAAGATAAAGTCCATGGCCGCCTCCATTGAAAGTATGCAATTTTGAACGTATTCCCAATTCCAAAGCCCTTTCATGTATGTTTGATGAGCCATACATCTTATCAAAGAGAACTTTCTGCAAATCACCTATTAGCATAAAAGGATAACCATATCCGTAAGGCAAGATGTCATCTTTATCGCCATGGAAAGAAATGATAGGAATCTTTGCATTTTCGAGCATAACCAGGTCATACATAGTTCCCCACATATTAGCCACTCCCTTTATTCTGAACTTAGCATATATCTTATTTCCAGAAGTTTCAAGTCCACCCAAGTCTTCCAAGAACAACGAAGAATAAGACGACTTAGGTCGGTTTTCATTACGCATATACGCCAGATTCATCGCGGTGATACTACCAGCACTAGCGCCTCCAACAAACAGATAATCAGGATCTATACGATAGATATCCTTTTTCGATAGCAGATAACGCATGGCTGCATGTGCATCCTGTGTGGCCTGATAAGCAGTTCTTTCTATCGCCTTGGGGTTCATCTTGAAACCCATTCTGTAATTTATTGACACACAGACATATCCCAAAGAAGTAAAATGCTCACATAAAGTCCGATATGGCAAAGTAGCCTTGTCGCCAATAAAGAAAGCACCGCCATGGATAAACATCATCAAAGGACGTTTTTCAACCGTATCATTTTTAGGTATGTAAATATCCATATCTAAATCCAAATCCTTCTTCTTCAAGGAATTAAACAATCCTACCTTAACGATGTTAGCCACATCGATGGTATCATCAGGTATTGATGACCAAAACCCTTTCACATTGGCATAAGTGATGTCTGACAGTCTCTCAACCTCAAACATCTCATCTTTATATCTATTCTTAATATGTTGATAATCTTCTATTTCATAAGCTGTTAAAACAAAATGCTTCTTCTCTTTTGCGCCCTCTACCCTAAACCAGCCACGATATCCTTCAGATTTTTTCTTTTTTATCTTATAAGAAACAACAATAGTATCCGAGAATGTCACATTAGAACCTCTTTTAGATAATTCCATTTTAAAAGGTTCCGGATCCATTATCAGATCGCTATCAAAAAGATACGACTTACCTTCAATGCTACGACCTTCTACGTTCTCTATTTTCACGAAATAAGTATCGCCATCTGTAACATTTTCAAACAAAAATCCTTCACCTTCAAGAGGAGCATCTTTCATCGTCTTGCACGACATCATTGCAACAAGCAAAAACACAGTGATAATCAAGACATAACGTAAATTATAAATCTGTTTCATAAGTTTAAAATTGAGCTGTAAAATTAAAAAAAATACTTGAATTTATCATCCAAATTTCATAATTTCGCAGACTAAAATTTTGTTCAATTAAATATGAAAATTAGAGTAAAAAACATCATCGCCATTGGTATTATTGCAATGACATTAATATCATGTTCAGGAGAATTACAGAAGGCAGACTACCAAGTGATTCCTTTGCCAAAAGACATCACAGAAAACACAGCAGAAAATCCATTCGTTCTTTCGAAGAAAGTCTGCATCACATACCCAACGTCACAAGCAGAATTAGTTAAAGAAGCTAATTTTTTATCAGAATATCTTAATGAAATTTTAGGTTATTCGTTAAAAGCAGAGGCTTCAGATTCTTTCAAGAACGGAGCGATAAACTTAAGTGTAGACCCAAGTATTTTCACAGAAAAAGACGCATACAAAATCACTGTAAATGAGAATAATATAAATATTACCTCAAGTGAAACTTCAAGTCTTTTCTATGCTATTCAGACATTAAGGAAAAGTCTTCCTTTTGTTGCAAAAGGCGAAAATATAGTCATGCCTGCAGCCGAAATTTACGACTACCCTCGCTTCGGTCACAGAGGTATGATGTTAGACGTCAGCCGCCACATCTTCGACCTTGATTCTATCAAAGAATTCATCGACGTGATGGCGTTACACAACATGAACAAATTCCACATCCACCTCACCGACGACCAAGGATGGCGTATTGAGATAAAGAAATATCCAGAATTGACACAAGTCGGCGCTTGGCGTTCCGGAACAAAAATCGGCAAGAGCGAGACATTCGACACAATCCGTTACGGAGGTTTCTACACACAAGAAGAGCTCCGCGAGCTCGTACAATATGCGGCGGACCGTCATATCGACATCATTCCTGAGATAGATTTACCAGGTCACCAATTGGCAGCACTGGCCACATATCCAGAACTCGGCTGCACAGGCGGTCCTTACGAAGTATGGCGTCAATGGGGCGTCTCTGACGACGTTATATGCGCTGGCAACGAAGACGCGATGCGTTTCTTGGAAGACGTCCTGACAGAAGTGATGGACATCTTCCCTAGCGAATACATACACATCGGCGGAGATGAATGTCCTAAAGTACGTTGGGAACAATGTCCTAAGTGTCAAGCCAAGATTAAAGAATTAGGATTTAAAGACGACGACCATTTCAAGGCAGAGGCATATCTCCAAAGCTACGTCATGACAAGAATGGAGAAATTCGTCGAAGACCACGGACGTAAAGTAATCGGCTGGGACGAAATCCTTGAAGGCGGTCTCGGACCAAACGTAACAGTAATGAGCTGGAGAAGCATTGACGGCGGCAAAGAAGGTGCTAAACAACACCACGACGTCATCATGACACCTTGCTCACACCTCTACTTCGACTATTACCAGACAGACAACACAGACGATGAACCACTCGCAATCGGCGGTTATATCCCTGTAAGCAGAGTTTATGAATTCGAGCCAATACCTTCAGAATTAACAGAGGAAGAAGCAAAACACATACTCGGTCCTCAAGCCAACCTCTGGGTTGAATACATCAAAGACATGAACACTGTATTCTACAGAGTATTGCCAAGAATGGACGCATTGACTGAAGTACAATGGGTTTCACCAGAACAAAAAGACTACGACAGCTTCCGCAAACGCGCATATAAAATGGTTGAGTTATACGACCTCAAAGGATGGAACTACGCTAAACACATCTTCGACATCGACGTAGAAATCGTTCCTAACGTAGAAGCAAAATGCATCGACGTGACAATGTCGAAGTTCGGCGAAGGCGATATTTTATACACCTTAGACGGAACAGACCCATTGACAAACGGAACAAAATACACAGAAGCACTTAAGCTTACAGAAAACGCCAACTTAAGAGCCATCGTCAAGAGAGACAAGAGCATAGGCAAAGAATTCAAGACAGACATCGAACTCAGCAAGTCATCAATGAAACCGATCTCATTGAAGAATGAACCACACGAAAACTACCGTTTCGACGGAGCCAACACTTTGATTGACGGTTTGTCTGGCGGCAAGAACTACAAGACCGGTCGTTGGATAGCTTTCTTCGGTGAAAACCTCGACGCTACAATCGACTTGATCGAGGAAAAAGAGATAAGCAATTTACAATTCAACTGCAATTTAACCAAGGGTGACTGGATTTTCAATGCCAAGTCGGTAAAGATATTAGGTTCTAATGACAGTAATACTTTTGAAGAAATCCATTATCAAGAATTCCCTATCGAGACAGTAAGAGAAGACGGCGTCGTTTCATATAGTGTTGATTTTGAGAAGACAAGCACACGTTTTGTCAATGTTATCATCGAGCCATTCATGTGTCCAGAAGGCCATTCAGGCTACGGTTATCCAGCATGGATTTTTGTTGACGAAATAAAAATTAACTAATTGAAAAATAATTTTGTACAGACGTAATTCGTAAAGAAAAATTTTGTACTTTTGCACCCGCAAACCTCGGGTAGGTTTAACAGTTAAATTATT
>JAZKYG010000024.1:0-22627 GCA_045612025.1 Bacteroidales bacterium | reverse complement strand
TTTGGGATTATGGTTACCTCGGTAAGTATACCATCTACAAAACTCCTTCATATGGTTATGCTGATTCAACAATCGCTGTGACAGATCCAGCAACAGGCGCTACAAAGTATTATAATAATGTGTGGGCAACTACATCATGGGATTATGATACTTTGGTAGAATTCCAAGCTTCAGACAAGAATCCTTTACTTGCTAATTATACCTCTTTATATTATGACTTATATACAGATCCACTCGGACACTATCAAAACTTCACAGACCTCCAACTCGGTGGTGCTCTCTTGAATGGTGATGGTCCTGCTGCTATTTATAGTATGTATGCAGTTCCTGGTAGTATCCAAACAAACTATGGATTTGGTGAGTCAGATAAATTCAATGTTAACCTTTCAGGTGCTATGACAATTGGCAATCACGAGCTTAAACTCGGTTTCCAATATGAACAACGTAATAGCAGATCTTATGGTATCAGCGGATATCGTATGTGGTACTTGATGAGAAACTTGGCTAACTTCCACATTCAACAGTTAGACATCGCTAACCCAGAAGTTGTTAGTTATGATGGTTTCGTTGATACAATCCGTTACTATAGAAAATATGACGAAGCATCACAATATCAATTCGACAAGAATCTTCGTGAAGCTTTAGGTCTTGACGTTAATGGTTTAGAATGGATCAATATCGACTCATACGATTTCAACGATAATACAATCCAATACTTTGATAAGAATGGTGAATTACATACTGCAACATTAGCAGATGGTTTTGATATCAGCATGTTTACTCCAGACGAATTGACACAAGACGGTAATTCATACGTATCATACTATGGTTATGACTATAAAGGTAATAAGATTAAAGGTCAACCAACTTTTGAAGACTTCTTCACAGAAGTTGATGAAAACGGTAACTATACACGTCCTGTAGGTACATTCCAACCTATTTACATGGCAGGTTACATCCAAGATAAATTCGCTTTCAAAGATCTTATCTTCAACGTTGGTGTTCGTGTTGACCGTTTTGATGCTAACCAAAAAGTTATCAAAGATCCTTATATCCTTTACGATTACCAAACAGTTGGTGATGTTGCTAAGAATGGCGTAATCACTTTGCAAAACGGTACAGAAGTTGACGTTCCAGATAACATCGGTGATGATTTCGCTCTTTATGTAAATAAGGTTGATGATATTACAGAAGTTGTCGGTTATCGTAACAACAACGTATGGTATGATGCATCAGGTAGAGAAGTTGGTGACCCTACAACATTTGATAAAGGTAGCGGTATTTCTCCATGGTTAACAGACCCAACACAAAAGAGAATTAACACAACTTCTTTCAAAGATTATGATCCACAATGGAGTGTAATGCCTCGTATTTCATTCTCATTCCCAATCTCTGATGAAGCTTTGTTCTTCGCTCACTACGATGTTTTGACACAACGTCCATCAAATAACTATACTAATATTTATAATTACTATTACTTCGATCAAATCAGTGGTGCTATCAACAATCCATCATTGAAGCCATCACAAACAATCGACTATGAATTAGGTTTTACACAAAAGTTGACTAATTCATCATCAATGACAATCACAGGATACTACCGTGAAATCCGTAACATGATTCAGTTATATCGTTACACTGGTGCATATCCTAAAGATTATACTTCATATAGTAACTTAGACTTTAGTACAGTTAAAGGTCTTACAGCATCATACGACTTACGTAGAACAGGTAACGTTCGTTTACGTGCAAGTTATACATTGCAATTCTCAAATGCAACAGGTGCAAGTACATCAACAATGGCATCTTTGATTGCTGCTGGTGTACCAAACTTACGTTCAACATTCCCAATGCCATGGGACCGTCGTCACCAATTTAATATTGTTCTCGACTATCGTTTTGGTGAAGGAAGAGATTACAATGGTCCTGTCACAAACCGTGAAAAATCAGGTAAGAAATCTATTAATTGGTTAGAAAATACAGGTGCTAGTTTGACAGTCAATGGCGGTTCTGGTACTCCTTATACAGCAGCTGAAAATATTCAATCACCAATTTCATCATCAAATAACATATTAAAGGGTTCAATGTATGGTTCACGTCTTCCATGGTCATTCCGTTTTGACCTCCGTGTTGACAAAGACATCAACTTGAAACTCGGTGGAAAAGATGGTGAAGGCGGCCGTGATGCATACATGAATGTTTACTTCCAAGTATTGAATCTTTTGAATTCAAAGAACATCATGGGTGTTTATGCAGCTACAGGTAACCCAGATGATGACGGTTATTTGACAGCTCCAGAATGGCAACGTGAAATCAATACACAAAGAGATCCAATTGCTTATAGAGATCTTTATAGTTTGTATGTTGACTATCCTGGTAACTATTCACAACCACGTCAGATTAGATTTGGTGTAATCTTTAACTTCTAAAAAGAATAAATAATTACTGAATATGAAGACTATAATTCGTTTATTAATTGTTGCATTTCTCTTTTTGAATGTGACAGAAGTAAGAGCCGAGAAAGTCAAAATGGCTGACAAAAAATCTCGTACTCTTAGAGGTACAACAGCTGGTTGTACACCGTCTTCTACATTTGCATGGTTGAATATCAACAATGCGAGAGTGCGTGTTAATGCAGGTGGTGACATGTGGTGGGATCTTCCTGGTGGTACAGGAGCTAAATATTATATCCCAGCAAACAGCTCATCAACATCATTGTATGCAGGTTCACTTTGGATTGCTGGTCTTGACATTAACCAACAGTTGAAGTGTGCTGCTATCCGTTTCCGTCAAACAGGTAACGATTTCTGGACAGGACCTCTTACTATAGATGGTACTGCATCTATCGATCCTGTAACATGTATGGAATACGATAAGATGTATACAATCACTCGCGCTGAAGTAGATGATTTTATCGCTAACTGTGATCCTGTAACAGGCACTCCTGTAACAGGTTATGAAATTCCATCTTCTATTCTTAACTGGCCTGCACATGGTGATCCTAGTAGAGGTATGAGTTACTATCTTGCTCCTTTCTACGATAGAAATAAAGATGGTGACTATCGTCCAGAAGATGGTGATTATCCATATTATGATGTTGAAAATGAACTTTGCCACAGCCAAGTTCCAACAATGGATGAAGAAAGAGAAGGTTATGTAAAAGGTTCTATCTTGGCTGACCAAGTTATCAAAGGCGACCAAACACTTTGGTGGGTTTTCAACGATAGAGGTAATGCTCACACTGAAACAGGTGGTTCTGCTATCGGTCTCGAAATTAGAGCTCAAGCTTTTGCTTTCGCTACTAATGACGAAATCAATAACATGACTTTCTACAGCTACGAAATTATTAACCGTTCAACTTATACTTTAACAAACACATACTTCTCACCATGGACAGACGTTGACCTTGGTTTCTCAAGAGATGACTTTGTCGGTTGTGACGTTAGTCGTGGTTTAGGTTACGGTTATAATGGTACAAACGTTGACGGTACTGGTGAACCTGAAGCATACGGAGCAAATCCTCCTGCAGTAGGTGTTGACTTCTTCCAAGGTCCATATATGGATCCAGACGGTATCGATAACCCTAAATACGATCCTGTTACAAAAGAAAACTGTGACGAAAGTATCAATGGCGTTAACTTCGGTAATGGTATCATAGATGACGAACGTTTCGGTATGCGCCGTTTCGTTTATCACGATAACACTGCTGACCAAGTTAAAGGTGACCCTGACAAAGCTTCTGAATATTATTTATTCCTTAGAGGTATTTGGAAAAATGGTGACAAGATGCACTTTGGTGGTGACGCTGTTCCAGGTCACCCAGGTGTAGGTGATGTCGCTTGTGACTTCATGTTCCCTTACGACTCAGACCCATGTAATTGGGGTACAGGCGGTATTACTCCAGACTTCAACGGTTATTGGAGTGAAGAAACTGGTAACAATGGTAGTCCTAACAGTCCTTATGACCGTCGTTTTATGCAATCAGCTGGTCCTTTCACATTGAAACCAGGTGCTGTTAACTACATTACATTCGGTGTGCCATGGGCTCGTTCTGCAGCTGGTACAGCTTGGGCATCAGTAGAATTGTTACGTCGCGTTGACGATAAATGTCAATCAATGTTCGACAACTGCTTCGACGTTCTCGATGGTCCAGATGCTCCAGACCTCACATTCCGTGAACTTGATAGAAAACTTATCGTTTATATTTCTAACTCAGATGATTCAAACAACATTGGTGAATCATATACAGAAATTGATCCACAAATCTGCGGACCTCTTGCAACAGACTCAACAAAACGTAACGACTCAACATACCGTTTCGAAGGTTATGTTGTATATCAATTGGCTAACAAAGAAGTTAACGTTGATGAACTTGATGACATCAGCAAAGCTCGTATAGTTTACCAATGTGACGTTAAGAATGGTGTTTCAGAAATCATCAATTACATCTATGATGACGATTTACAAGCTTCTGTTCCAACATTAATGGTTGAAGGTGCTGACAATGGTATTAAGAGTACATTTGTTCTTACACAAGATGCTTTCACAACAACAGGTGACGTTAACTTGATTAACCATAAGACATATTATTATATGGCAATTTCTTATGCTTATAATAATTATCAAGATTATGAAATCGATGCTAACAACCCAATCGGTTTGTTCGGTCAAAAGACACCTTACTTAGCAGGTCGTAAGAATATTAAATTATATTCAGCAGTTCCTCATAAGACTGTAAATGGTACTGTAATCAACTCTAACTATGGTGATAAATTACAAATCACACGTTGGACAGGTTTAGGTAATGGTGGTAACCAACTCGAATTGACTCAAGAAACAATTGACGAAATTATGAGTAAAGGTCCTGCAAGCAAGGATGTTGTATTCGGTGATCCTGATTACCCAGTAGCATATCACCCAACATACAAAGCTGGTTATGGTCCTATCGATATCAAGGTTGTTGACCCATTGAATGTTGTATCAACAGATTATGCTGTATGGTTTGAAGAATTCGAAAGAAAACTTTTCAACAAAGTAACAGGTGATAATGCTATTATTGGTGACACAGCATCAATGATCGCTTTCAGATGGTTCTTGAAAGACTTAAATACAGGTGAAATATTTGAAGCTGATAATACATCAGAATTACAAACAGAAAAGATATTCATTGAAAGAGGTATTTCTGTAAGTATCCACCAAGTATGGCAGTTAGGTCCAACACCAGTAGGTAAGTATATAGATAGTAGTGAAAATCCTCCACAAGAAAAGACTATTAGAAGAATTCTTGCTACAAACAATGGTTTGATTACAACTTCTGTTAAATATGCAGATAGTTCAAACAGATGGTTAAGCGGTATTAGAGATGATGATAATATGCCTTCATCAGCACTTAACTGGATTCGTTCAGGTATGTATGCTGACCAAGAAGCTAAAGGTAATAATGACTATTCTGTATCATCATCAACAGGTGGTTCATCAATACCATATGACCCAGATGAAGCTTACGAAAGCATCGCAGAAGGTACATGGGCTCCATTGATCTTGACAAACTATTCAAAGAACTCAGGTTTATTTGTTCCAGCTCCATTATACAAATCTAGCTGTAGAATAGACTCTATCTTCAGAAGATTAGGTTCTATAGATATAGTTTTGACATCAGATAAATCAAAATGGACACGTTGTCCAGTTATTGAAATGGGCTTAGATGCCACATTGGCAGAAGGTCAAGCTCCTTCATACACATTGCGTAGAGCTCCATCTATCGATAAAGATGGTAACCCATGTGAATCAATGACAATGGCTCCAAGCAACAATCCAGAAGATCCTAACTATATCGCAGCAAACGGTATGGGTTGGTTCCCAGGATATGCTATCGATGTTGAAACAGGTGCACGTCTCAATATGTGCTATGGTGAAGATTCATACTATCCTGACTTGAATGGTCGTGATATGATGTTCAACCCACCAGCATTGAAAGAGACAACAGTATTGTCAGCTCCAATCGCTCAGCTTTCAGACCCTGTATTGTTTGATGCTATTGACAATACACCAGTTATGGGTGGTAAACACTTTGTTTACATCTTCCCAATGAATGACGCAGGTATTTTAGGTAATAATAATTATCAAATTCCTTTCAAATCTCCTGCTTATGATGCTGGTGCATACTTGTACAATACAATGGCTGCTATCGAAAAGGCTCCATCATCTTCACTTAAAAATGTATTCTATACATCATTGTGGGGACAACCACTTTGGGCTGGTATGCCAATGCCTGTAGAAGGAAGAGAATGGTTACAAGAAGGTAATCCTGTGACAATTTCAGTTCGTATAGCAACTCCTTATAGAGCTGGTTACGGTAACTTCGCACTTGAAAATGACAAAGAATTGTTCGATACTATCAACCATAAAGGCTATAATCCATATTATACCTTCTCAACAACAGGTTGTGGTCCAGTTATGAACGATCTTGAAAAAGCAAAGAGCGATCTTGAAATGGTAACAGTAATTCCTAACCCATATTACGCATTCTCATCATACGAAGACAATGCTCTTACTCACAAGGTTAAGATTGCTAACGTTCCAGACAAGTGTGTTGTTACAATCTACACAGTTAATGGAGCAAAGATCCGTCAGTTCAAGAAAGACTCTAATGTTACATCAATTGACTGGGATTTGACTAACTTTGCCAATACTCCTATCGCAAGTGGTTTCTATATCATTCACGTTAAGGATAACACAACAGGCAATGAAACAACAGTTAAGTTCTATGCAGCTATGCGTCAAGTTGACTTAAATACATTCTAATTATTATGCGAACAAAATTAAAAAGTACGATCATGAAAAAGTTATTTAAATCTATCGTTATAGTAAGCTTGACTATCTTAGTATTAGGATATAGCAATACAGCATTCGCAGGTAATAAGGACAGACTTGGTCAGGCAGGCGCTACAGAATTGTTGATCAATCCTTGGGCATCATCAGCTGGTTGGGCTAATGCCGGTATGTCAAAAATACATGGTGTTGAAGCTATGTGGGGTAACGTTGCAGGTATCACTGCAACTAACTCCATTGACTTGAACTTCTCATATACAGAATGGTTGAAAGGTTCTGAGGTTAATGCATATTCATTCGGTTTCTTGTCACGTATTTCTGAAACAGTAGTAGCTGGTCTTTATGTTATGTCATTCAGTCCAGGTGAAATCTACAGAACAACAACAGAAAACCCAGATATGACATTAGGTACATACAAACCTAGTTTGATGAATATCAATGTTGCTCTCGCTAAGTCATTCTCAAATAGTATTCACGCAGGTTTTGTAATCAAAATCATAAGCGAATCTATTTCTGATATGACAGGTACAGGTGTCGCTTTAGATGCAGGTATCCAATATGTAACAGGTATCACAGATAACATTCACTTCGGTATCACTTTGAAAAACATCGGACCTACCATGAAATATAATGGCGACGGTCTTACTTTCAAAGCTAATCCTGAATCATTCTGGGGTTCATCACTTACAGTTATCCACCGTGCTGACCAATTCGAATTACCAACACAATTAAATATTGCTGCAGCTTATGACTTTAACTTCACAAATGGTTATCGTCTTACAGCAGCTGGTAACTTCACTTCAAATTCTTTCTCAAAAGACCAAGTAACATTGGGTCTTGAAGGTTCTTTCAAAGAATACTTACAACTCCGTGCTTCTTATACATTAGAGCAAGGTATTTGGAGTGACATCGAATTAGATGACTGTACAAACGTCAATAGAGGTCTCGCAATGGGTGCTTCAGTACAAGCTCCTCTTAGCGAAAATATGAAAGTCTCTATCGACTACTCATTCCAACAAACAGCTCACTGGAATGGTACTCACACTATAGGTGCAAGAATTATTTTCTAAAGATATACTCTTATTAAAAAATAATTCGTATCTTTGCATACATGTTTAACGAAAGGGCCCTTGTCTCGGCAAGGGTCTCTTTCTTTTTTTCTTAACTTAAATAAATCATATTATTATGGCTGAAATTGAATATTTTACACAGGCTGGACTTCAGAAATTAAGAGACGAATTGGATCGTCTTATTCTCGTGGAACGTCCAAAAGTCGTTCAGGCAATTGCTGAAGCTCGTGATAAGGGAGATCTTTCAGAAAATGCCGAATATGATGCTGCTAAAGAAGCTCAACAACACCTCGAAATGAAGATAGTTGAACTTCAACAACTCATTATGAGTGCTCGTATAATTGATGAATCTAAAATAGATACTTCAAAGGCTCTGTTGCTTTCAACAGTTAAAATAAAGAACTTGAAAACTAATGCCGTCATGGCTTACACTCTCGTTCCAGAAAAAGAAGCTGATATCAAAAGTCATAAAATATCTGTAACTTCTCCAATAGCCAAAGGTTTACTCGGTAAATCTGTAGGTGACCAAGTTGAAATACAAGTGCCTGCTGGTAAAGTGATGTTCGAAATTATTGAAATAACACGTTAAGTTATGGCTACAATTTTTTCAAGAATTATCAATGGCGAAATACCTTGCTACAAAATAGCTGAAAACGATAAATTCTTCGCTTTCTTGGATATCAATCCTTTGATGAAAGGTCATACTCTCGTTATCCCTAAGAAAGAAACTGATTATATCTTCGATATCGAAGATAATGATCTCGCAGAAATGATGGTCTTCGCTAAACAAATAGCTGTTAAAATAAAAGAAGCTATCCCTTGTACTAAAGTCGGTGTTGCAGTCATAGGACTCGAAGTGCCTCATGCTCACATCCACCTCGTACCAATGCAAAAAGAAGGTGACCTCGACTTTAAACGCCCTAAACTCCAACTTTCACAAGAGGAATTTTTGGACATTCAAAAGAAAATAGCTTTTTAAGAAAATTCAAAATCTCAAAAATACAGAACCTCAAAATTGAGTGGTGTTTTTGAGATTTTTGTTTTAAATAAACTCATAACAGTAACTTATCGACGCGTTAAATAAAAGTCTTAAAAATAAAAATCTCAGAACTTTAGAGTTTTTGAGATTTTTTATTTTTGAAGTTTTATAAGCTGAAACCTAAACAAATCTTAATGACAAAGTTTTCCTTTGCATTATCGTAAGAATAAGGACCATAACGATAAAAAGCCGCTAAACCTATTTTGCTTATTCCTGCTTGTATGATATTGTCAACGACAATGCCGCTTTCACAATAGATATTCTGAGCTTTTGAGTTTCTGAGTTTCTGGGTTTCTATAAAGTTTCCTAAGGCAATGTTTGTCACAAGTATTATTTCTGGATGGAATTTCTTAAAATCCATTAACAGATTTCTGAAATTATGCGATAAATATAATGCGCCGAATCTGTCGCAGAAGAACTCGTCAGGATGCATGGTGTTGAAACTTTCAGTACAATATACCTCAAACTTTCCGGAATTGGTTCCGTAGAGATTGAACAGTTCAGTGACAGGAGCGACGCCATTGATATAACCCATTTGTAGCGTCAGTGTTGTTTCTCCAAGATATCGTGTGTCGTTTTTACCTCTGAATAAAAACTCGGCCTTGTCGAAGGTGTAAGGACTGCCAAAAACATCTTTTAAGTTCTTTTGATAAGAAAGCCAAATCACAGGGTTGGCATTGCCTTCAACGCTAATCCCGTCTTTTGATTTGATGAACTTCTCTCCGAAAGCAATACGTAATCTAAAATCAATAGTACTCAGTCTATATATCTGTTGTCTGTTGTCTGTTGTCTGTTGTCCATATATTTTGTCAGCTACTTCAAAACAAACAAATCCTTTGATGTATTTGTTGAAATATGTGGAATAATCAAGGGAGACTGCATCGTTTAATGAGGTCGCATTGACGTAAAAATATTTGTAATTGTCCAGATTTAAAATAGAGGCGTTTTCTCTAAAACCGTAATCACCTAATCGTTCAAACTTATGGGAATATGAGATGTTCAATCTCATGTCTTTGTTTTTTAAAATCTTAAAACCGAGATTTCCTCCATAGTTGGCTTCTTTAGCCTTGAACCAATAATTGCCGAATCCGCCGACAGAGAAAGTCTTTGATATCTTGTCGTTAGTTTTTAAACCTAATCCTAACATGTAACCGTTGCCGATATTGTAATCCATCATATCATTAACCTTCAGATTGACACATCCGATAGGTATTTCATTGGCAAGTAGTGAAGCTAATGATGAACTTATTTTGTCGATGTTTATATTTGCATCTTGAAGGATAGAATCGACGAATTTGTATGTGGCTTCCAGACGTTCGTCGCTGAGTCTTTCGTAACGATATGACTTTATTATGTCATCAGCATTTGCTGCATTCTCATCTATAGAGAAGTCGGCATTAAAAATGTTTTTGTCAATATCTTTGTTTATCTCAATATCTGTAATATAGCTTTTGCCAATGCCTAGAAGCGGTATGTTGCTCTCACCTTTTAAAGATACAGAGATATAGGAGACAGTGTCGTTGGCTTTCGCTTTTAATTCGTTCTGGATTTTTTCTCTATTGTAAGTTGCAATGATGGTGTTTAATTGCTTTGGGAACCAAAACTCGTCATTGACTTTTTCGTATAACTGCTGGATTTCGATGTTATACATCAATGCTTGTTTTGCTGGAGAAGCCTTGATGTTTTGTACTGCCCAGTTGTCGGAATTAATAGTGACAGTTCCTTTTAAAGCGTTAAAGTTGGTATTTTTATAAGGTCTGAAAGAAATGACGAAAATACTGTCATTCTTCTCGTCTTTCAATGCGGATTCTAATACGAAGATATATTTGCTTGTACTGTTTTTGCTGATGGGATTGACATATTTCTTGGCATCTATACTTATCAGGTCATTGTAGAAACCAACACCTTGTATGCTTTCCAGAAGGTAGATGAAGATAGGGTTTTTAGAACCTGAGAATTTATTTGCCAGTATGTTCTTCTTGCTTTTGTTAGGCTTGAGAAAATATTGTTCAGAGACGGTCTCCATCGCTAACAAATCGTTGTTTCTTAGTTGCTCTCCGATTTCATCATAAACATTCATCCATGTGGTGTCCATGGTGAAGACCATATTGTCGTACATCTTGTAATAATAAGAGTCAAGGCATTGCGGATTGTTGGCGTCGCGATATTTATATACGCTGTCGATGATGCGGTTTGCAGGATTGTTTCTTCCGTCGATGACGATTTCAGATAACTGTATGTTCTGTGGTTTCAGTTTGATGTAAATTTCTTTTTCATCATTGATTGCTACCTGCTTTTTTTCATAACCTACGAAAGAGAATGTCAGTGTATTGATTTTATCGTTGCTGTTTAATAAGAATTTTCCGTCTATGTCAGTTGTCGTTCCGAGAGTTCCGTTTTCGTTGACGACTATATTAACGAAAGCCAGCTTTTCCTTGGAAAGTTCATCGGTGACGATGCCGCTGATATGATTCTGTCCGCTTAAACATAAGTTTAATGCAGTGAATAAAAGTATCAATATAAAACGGAAATTTCTCATCATTAACTTTATTAATTAGCAGATTCTACAACTTCTAACTCCTAATTCCTAACTTCTCATTATTCTTATGTCTGTCTTTGTCGCGGCTGGTTTTCTTTTCCAGATTTTTCTTGAAGGCTTCAGTCAGGTCGATGCCAGTTTGGTTGGCGAGGCATATCAAGACCCATAAGATATCTGCCATCTCATCAGCCATGTTGTATTCCTTGTCTGAGTTCTTGAACGACTGCTCTCCGTAGGTGCGAGCTACGATACGAGCGAGTTCGCCAACTTCTTCTGTCAATAATGTCATATTTGTAAGTTCGTTGAAGTAACGTACGCCGTGAGTCTTGATCCAATCGTCGACGATTTTCTGGGCTTCTTCTATTGTCATAAAAATATATTTTTTACAAAGTTATAAAAATCGGAAATTCAAAATCCCGGAAACTCAGAAAAAAAACTTACATTTGCAAAAAATAGAAACAGTGGAAAATACCTTTACTTTAGTAGCGAAAACATTGCCTGGCTTTGAAGAGATTCTTGCAGAAGAATTAAAGG
The DNA here is from genome assembly GCA_045612025.1 of Bacteroidales bacterium. Classification (GTDB taxonomy): domain Bacteria; phylum Bacteroidota; class Bacteroidia; order Bacteroidales; family F082; genus Limimorpha. The sequence continues at coordinate 10,614 of JAZKYG010000024.1, read as the reverse complement.
TCTTAGGCGCAGAAAATATCAATATCTTATACCGTGCTGTCAGTTTTGAAGCTGATAAAGCCCTGATGTACAAAGCAAATTATTGTCTTCGTACAGCCTTGAGAATCTTGAAACCAGTTCAGACATTCGTTGCTCGTAACGAGCTGATGTTATACAAGAAGATTTTTGAAATCAAATGGCATGAGATATTCGGCATTGAAGAGACTTTCGCTATCGACGCTGTAGTGAGCGGCAATTATTTCACACACTCCCAATATGCAGCTCTTAAGGTTAAAGACGCTATCGCTGATGAGTTCCGTAACAAATACGGCGCACGCCCTTCTGTCGATACAGAGAATCCTGATTTGAGAATCAACATACATATCGATAACGAGAAGGTGACGCTTTCTTTCGACAGTTCTGGTGATTCTTTACATAAGAGAGGCTATCGCAAGTCAGTTGACAAGGCTCCTATGAATGAGGTGCTCGCCGCTGGTCTTATCAAACTCACAGGCTGGAATTACGACAAGAACTTCGTCGACTGCATGTGCGGTTCTGCTACAATTCCGATTGAGGCAGCGATGGCAGCGATGAATATACCTGCTGGTTATTTCAGAGAAAGTTACGGTTTCATGAAATGGCATGACTTTGATGAAAAACTCTGGAAAGAAATAAGAAACGCAGCCGATGAAGAAATCCGCGACTTTGACTATGAAATCATAGCTTCTGACCATTCATTCAAAGCTGTACAGATTGCACAGTCAAATATTAAAGGAGCACACCTCTCACACGACATCACACTTACACAACAGGATATGTTTGAGATGACACCTCCAGAAGGTCCAGGCATCTTGCTCATCAACCCGCCTTATGGCGAACGTCTCGAGGAAAAAGATATCGTTAATTTATATAAAGGTATCGGCAATGCCCTTAAACATAACTTCAAAGGTTATGAGGCTTGGGTGATAAGCAGTAATAAAGAGGTGTTGAAACTCATAGGCTTGAAACCATCTAAGAAGATAGAAGTGTATAACGGTTCTTTGGATTGCCGTTTTGTGAAGTTTGATATCTTTGATGGAAAATATAAGGATATGAAGAGGAACGCAGAACAAAGAACTATGGACGAATGATGAATTTTTGAGGTTTCTCTTAAGAATATCAAAATCTCAGAACCACATTGGGGTTCTGAGATTTTTTATTTCTGAGTTTTATAAATACTGCATATTTCCTTAATGCTTTCTTCGATAGGTGTGAATTGGAAGTTCAATTCATTAATTATCTTGGCTGAAGAATAGGAGTATTTTCTAGTTGCTGTACGTGCTGTCTCTTTTGTTATGAGCGGTTTCTTGCCTTGTAACTTGCCTAATAACCAGAAGATACGCCATGCTATCTCGCTGAGGCCTTTGCCGACTTTTATGTAAGGAGTCTTGACGTTGAAGTTTTTAGCCATCAAAGTAAATAGGTCTTGGTAAGAGATAAGAGCTCCGTTGAGGCAGTAGCGTTGTCCGAATTTGTTGTTTTCCATCAGCATTATCATGGCACGTGCCACGTCTTTCACATCGACGAAACCATTGACGCCGGTTGTATAGAAAGGGAATCCTTTGGCGATGACGTTGAAAAGTTCGCAGCTGCTAGAGTTCCAGCGGCCTGCACCTAAGATAAGCGAAGGGTTTACTATAGTCGCGTTGAGACCTTCGGCTATGCCACGCCATACTTCCATCTCTGCTTCATGCTTTGAAATGGAATAGACGCTGTTGTTCTTGGAACGCGTCCATGGTGATTCCTCGTCGATGCTCTCGCCTTCAAGCGCACGTCCTAATGCCGCAATGGAACTGACGTGGCAGAATTTATTTACGCCGCAATGCAAAGCCGCATTGACCATGTTTCTCGTTCCTTCTACATTGACACGCATAAGACTGCCTTTGTCGCTAGGGTCGAAGGAGACGACGGCGGCGCAGTGATAAACTTCATCTGTATCTTTCATGGCATCTTCAAGGATGTCGTAGTCCAAGACGTCGCCGTAAACGAACTCGATGTTGCTTGGAAATTCGTCAAAACCATAACGACTTAAAACATTGTTCAATAATGACAAATCACTGTTCTTGCGACAAAGTAGTCGTATTGGAGTCTCTTGTCCGTTGTCTGTTGACTGTTGTCTTTTAATTATCTCGGCAACTAAATGCGAGCCTACTAATCCTGTGCAGCCTGTGATGAAAATCATAATGTTATTTTTGTATGAACTTTATTATGAATTAATGCGCAAATATAATCAATTTAGGTTTATGCTTCATTACTCATACTTTGTGGTTCACAGCTTATAAATGCAAGTTTATATAGATAATTATCTGTTGTCTGTTGACTTTTATTATCTTTGCACTTTTATCAATGTCAAATTTACAATTATGAAAAGATTTTATTTTGCAATGATTTTATTGTGTGCGGTTTTGGTCGGATGTAAACCTGAAGCTGAAACTCCTACAGTTTTTACTCAAGAAGTGTCTGATGTTACGATAAATACAGCGAATGTTGTATATAACGTTGAGAGTGATGGCGGCGCAGAAGTTACATCTAGAGGCGTTTGCTGGAGCACTGTTCAGAATCCTACAATATCCGATTATTGTACTAATGATGGAACAGGTATAGGCTTATATACAGCTTATTTGGAAGGATTACAGTCAAATACAACTTATTATGTAAGACCTTATGCCGTCAATAGCGTTGGCACAGCTTACGGAGAAGAAGTTAGTTTTACGACTTTAGAAGAAATAGAAGAGGAAGAACCATTGGAAAACAAGACTATAACAGTAAACGGAGTGTCTTTCACTATGATTTCTGTTGAAGGCGGTCTTTTTGAAATGGGAGCTCAAAATGTAGATCCAAGTGCTCCTAACTATGACAGTGAAGCTTGGGATAGAGAAGGTCCAGTGCATTTGGTTACACTTTCAGATTATTATATCGGTGAGACTGAGGTCACACAAGAGCTTTGGAAGGCTGTTATGGGTTACAACCCAAGTCATTTTATAGGAGAACAAAAACCTGTTGAACAAATTACATGGTATGACTGCCAAAGCTTTATATTGAAATTAAACCAGTTGACAGGCATGAAGTTCAGATTCCCTACAGAAGCAGAATGGGAATTTGCTGCAAAGGGCGGTAATGAGTCATTGGGATATTATTATAGCGGAAGCGATAATATTGAAGATATTGCATGGTATTCTGGTGAAGGCAAGAAGACTCGTGATGTCAAGACAAAAACATCTAATGAATTGGGAATCTATGATATGTGCGGCAACGTTATGGAATGGTGCTATGATTTGTTTGGAGACTACACTAGCGATCATCAAATTAATCCAACAGGATCGACATCTGGAACTGACTGCATAGTACGTGGCGGATGCTGTCTCAGCGACGCAACTTATTGCAGGACAACTGTTCGCAGTTTCTTCAACCCTGGTGGATTGAGCTACGGCATCGGTTTCCGCTTGGCGCTTCAAGCAGAATAAAGAACTTTGGCCATTAGCATTTAGCTTTTGGCCATTTTTTTTGTTTTATTATCCAAAAAAGTTCGGTATACAGAGTTCAAGGTTCAAAGTTTTTTGATTATCTTTGCGTTTCTAATTTAGAATTAAAATTTTACATCGATGAATAAAAATTTCGTAGAAGAATTACGTTGGCGTGGTATGCTTCACAGCATGACTCCAGGTACTGAAGAGCAATTGAATAAGGAATTGACAACAGCATATCTCGGCATTGACCCAACAGCCGACTCTCTCCATATAGGACACCTCTGTGGTATTATGATGCTCCGTCATCTTCAACATGCAGGTCACAAGCCTCTCGCTCTCCTCGGTGGCGCAACAGGTATGATCGGCGACCCTTCGGGCAAGTCAGCAGAACGTAACTTGCTCAATGACGAGACTCTTAACCATAACCAAGCTTGTATCAAGAAGCAGCTCGCTAAGTTCTTGGACTTCGAAAGTGACGCTCCTAACAAGGCAGAACTCGTCAACAACTATGAATGGATGAAAGAATACTCTTTCCTTCACTTCATCCGTGACATCGGAAAACATATCACAGTAAACTATATGATGGCTAAAGACAGCGTGAAGAAACGTTTCAACGGCGAAGGCGATGGAATGTCATTCACAGAATTCAGCTATCAGCTCGTTCAAGGTTACGACTTCTTGTATTTATATCAAAATAAGAACTGTAAACTCCAACTCGGCGGTTCTGACCAATGGGGTAACATCACAACAGGTACAGAGTTGATCCGTCGTAAACTCGGTTCAGAAGAGACAGCTTACGCACTCACATGTCCGCTTATCACCAAGGCTGACGGCGGCAAGTTCGGCAAGACTGAAAAAGGTAACATCTGGCTCGACCCTGCTAAGACATCACCATACGCATTCTATCAATTCTGGATGAACTGCTCAGATGATGACGCTGCTAAATATATCAAGATCTTCACATTGTTAAGCAAAGAAGAAATCGATGCTCTCATCGAACGTCACGCTGCTGAACCACACCTCCGTGAACTTCAACGTACACTCGCTCGTGAACTTACTATCATAGTTCACTCAAAAGAAGATTTGGAAATGGCAGAAGAAGCAACACAAATCCTCTTCGGTAAAGGTACTTCAGAAGCTCTTCATAAATTCGACGAAGCAACATTGTTAAGCATATTTGAAGGCGTTCCTCAAGCTAATGTCGCTAAGGCTGACATCGAAGCTGGCATGCCAATCATCGACTTCCTTACACAGACAGCAGTATTCCCTTCAAAAGGTGAGGCTCGTAAGATGTTACAAGGCAACGGCGTTGCTATCAATAAGGAAAAAGTCGCTGATACAAAAGTCATCGGTAAGGAAGACTTGCTCAACGATAAATATATCCTCGTTCAAAAAGGAAAGAAAAACTATTATCTCATCATAGCTGAATAAGACATGGGAACATTCTTTCTGATTTTGATTCCGGCATTCGTTATCATGGCAGTGGTGTTCGTTGCCATCGGAATAAAGATGTTCGTGAAAAAAGACGGACAGTTTGAACGCAAGTGCGCTCACTCCCTCGACCCAGACGCAAGATGTACATGCGGCGGCAAGGGCGACGGAAGCTGTAGGAAAAATAAAGACAATGGTAGAGACGTGTCAAAACACAATGAAGAATAAAGATATGTTTTGATGCTTCTGGCAGATAGAATAAAAAGTGTTTCGAGATTTTTTCGAAACACTTTTTTATTGACTATTTATTTTACCTTTGTGTTTTGTAAATGTTGGTAAATAAAATGAAGAAAATAATCTATATCATCGTTTTGTGCTGTCTGATGACAAATTGTAATACCATTGAAAAACAGCAGTTTTTTGGAACTACACAAGGTTCTTATTATTCAATAACGTATTATGATGAGCAGAATCGCGACTTCCATCATGAGTTCGATTCTATATTCAAAGAGATAGAAAGCACGCTGTCGTTATGGGATGAGAACTCCATCATAAGAAGAGTGAATCGTAATGACACTACTGTCGTCCTTAATAAGATATTCATCGATAACTTCGACTATGCGATGAGAGCTGCTGAACTTTCTGACGGCCTCTTTGATCCGACAGTCGGACCTCTCGTGCAGGCATGGGGATTCCATTTTAAAGAAGGAATGGAGATGACACCAGAGATAGTCGATTCTTTAAAACAACTCGTCGACTATCGTAAGATTAAGATTGAAAACGGAAAGATTGTGAAGGAGAATCCTAATATGACATTGGATTTCAATGCCGTGGCTCAAGGATATACAACTGATGTGATCGGTGATTTTCTTTTGTCTAAAAATGTCGATAATTTCCTGGTTGATGTAGGCGGTGAGATTCTAGCAAGAGGACGCAAGCCTAATGGCGAACTCTGGAAGGTGGGAATAGAAAAACCAGCCGATAACAAAGACTCCGAGAGAATTGTACAGGAAATCGTTGAGTTGGATAACCGAAGCATAGTAACTTCCGGCAATTACAGAAAATATGTGGAACGTGGAGGAAAACGTTATTCTCACAGCTTGAATCCTAAAACAGGATATCCTGCAGAAAACAGGCTGCTGAGCGCGACGATTATTGCAGAAAATACAGCATGGGCAGATTGCCTCGCTTCAATCTGTATGTTAGTGGGATTGGAAAAAGCAATAGATATTATTTGTCCAATTCCAAGCATTGGTGTTGAGGCGTATTTTATTTATCTCGATGACAATGGAGAAGTGAAGACATCTAAACATGGTGAATATGGAGTTTGGGTTGAAGAATTTCCAAATTTATTTTATGAAAACAATTAGTATTATTTCACGTTATAATTATAATTTTGAATAATGTTATTTTTGAATAAAACAAAACAACAATGAAAAATAAAATCAGCGTTCTTAAAACTTTTGTCATTAGTCTTTTGTCATTAGTCTTTATAAATATATCTAATGCACAGCAGCTGCAATCTTTTACAGATAAGAACTATAACGACAAGGCTCAGACCGTCCTCCTTCATCCTGTCGGTGACTCTCTGGCAAAACCAATAATTCCGCTTCATGATATGATGGGCAAGCTGCATCTGCAGTTCGACGTCTTTGCCAACGACGCTCCGTATATGTATTACACTTTCATTCACTGCAACAACGACTGGACTCAGCAGTCGGACATACAGCAGATAGAATATCTCAGCGGATTTGAATCAGATGACATAGAAGATTACTCATTCTCTTTAAACACTATGGTCGATTATGTTCATTACGACCTCGTCTTCCCGACAGAAGATATGATGCCGAAAATATCAGGAAACTACCTCCTTGTCGTCTTTGAAAACGAACTTACTCCTGAAAACATCTACTTCACACGTCGTTTTATGATTGTCGATGACAAGGCGAATTTCAATGTCAATATTCCTCGTTATCCTTTTGACTTGAACCTTGGAACCAATAAGCAACAGCTGAATATGACGATATCTTATCCTGACATTTTCAACTCTTTGGCTGAGCAATATTCCAATGTCACTATACAACAGAACGGCCGTTGGGATAATGCGGTGACAGGATTGAAACCGACATACGTATATCCAGATTATCTTTCATACGAAAATAATGTTAAGACGGTCTTTAACTCAGGTAATCAATATAGAAGGTTTAATACTAGCAATTTAAACAATCGTCCTGAACAGACCAAGACTGTCGAGATGTCGAAGGATTATTATGTCGTCACATTATATAACGACCAGAAACGTAATCTCTACGCTTATGTCGATGACGAAGATTTATTCGGAGAGAAAGTGATTTATCTTGAACGCGATGATATGGCGGCGGCAACGGAAGCTGATTATGTCATGGTTGAATTCTTCCTTGACTGGTATCCCGTCTTGACGGATCAGGATATGTATATCATGGGAGCTATCACCGACTGGAACTTTGATGAGAAAAACAAGATGACATACGACTTTGACCGTAAGGGATATGCAATCAGTCTGTTGTTGAAACAAGGATATTATGACTATATCTATGCTGTCAAGGATAAAGGTCAGACGAGAGCCGATGTCACGCCTATTGCGGGTGATTTCTGGGAGACTAAAAACGAATACACAATATATCTATACCTCTTCGATCCGACGCAGAACTACGATCAGCTGATAGGAGTGAAGACTGTTTTATCACATTAATGTTTCAGTATGTCGGAAGAGAGAATCACTTTATTTGCGGAGATATTGCTGCCATTGCCGATACCTGGCACTTACACCTATCGTGTCCCTTTTGAATTGAACCAGAAGGCCAAGGTCGGTCAACGTGCTGTGGTGCAGTTTGGCGCGACTAAGATAATGTCGGGATTGATAATATCTCTCACTGAAGAAGTGCCGGATTGCAACAGCGTAAAATATCTTCTCGACATACTTGATGACGACCCTGTCGTGAATGAAAACCAGCTGAAGCTGTGGCGATGGATTTCCTCATATTATCTATGTTATCTTGGCGATGTGATGCAGGTCGCATTGCCTTCGGCATTGAAGCTATCCAGCGAATCGAAGATAATGCTGTCTGATGAGTTTGAACTCGACAGCATGACGTTGAGCGATAACGAATTTCTTATTGTAGAAGCTCTGCAAATACAGCCTCAGCTAACAATCACAGAGGTAAGTAAGATTATAGGTTACAAGAAAATCATGCCGCTCGTCAAGACGATGATAGAGAAGAAAATCATCGTGATGCAGGAAGAGCTACAAAATAAATATAAGGCTAAGTATGAACGTTATGTAAGGCTTTCGAACACGTATCGTGATGAAGCGGCTATGCACGAACTGATGGACACTCTCTCGAAGCGTGCATATAAACAGCTCGAGCTGCTGATGGCGTTCTTTGTACTTGGAGGCTCTGCTGATAATGACGTGATTGCTTCTGAATTGTTGAAAAAAGCCAAGGTGACCACAGCGGTATTGTCGGCCTTGATAGACAAAGGCGTATTCGAGAGTTATCAGAAGAGAGTCAGCCGCTTGAAGGAATATAAAGCCCTGACAGATGTCTCGACTATCAATCTTACAGAGAAACAGCAGGAAGCGTTTGATGAGATACATAAAGGCTTCGAGGAAGAGAAACCGGTCTTGTTACATGGTGTGACTGCCAGCGGCAAGACGGAAATATATATCAAGTTAATTCAAGAAGCTATGGATGAAGGAAAACAAGTGCTTTACCTTCTTCCGGAAATTGCCTTGACGGAACAGATTATCAACAGGCTTAAGAAATATTTTGGGGATAGAGTTGGAGTATATCACTCGCGTTACGATAACAACGAACGCGTAGAGATATGGCAACAGGTTTTGAATTTTAGAAATTCAGAATCTCAGAATCTCAGAATTTCAGAATCTCAGAAAGTTCAAAAGCCAATGGCCAAAAGCCTTGGTTCAAAGTATCAAATCATCATCGGTTCGCGTTCGGCGGTGTTCTTGCCGTTCACTGACTTAGGACTTATCATCGTTGATGAGGAACACGATAGTTCGTTCAAGCAGATAGACCCGGCGCCGCGTTATTCGGCTCGCGACCTCGCTGTCGTCATGTCGAAGATGTTCAACGCTCGCCTCCTGTTAGGCTCGGCGACACCTTCTTTCGAGTCGTATTATAACGCAAGGCAAGATAAATATCATCTCGTCACCTTGTCGGAACGTTACGGCGGCGTCGAGATGCCAGAGATCATTGTCGATGACCTTAGGGTAGAGACACGACGTAAGACCATGCAGGCCAACTTCGGAAGCACTCTCGTCGAGGCGATGAACAAGACCCTTGAAGAGAAGAACCAAGTCATCTTATTCCAGAACCGACGCGGTTTCTCCTTGAGAATAGAATGCGACCATTGTAACTATATCCCTCAGTGTATCAACTGTGACGTCAGTCTGATATACCATAAGAATCAGAATATACTGAAGTGCCACTACTGCGGCTACACCACCAGCGTGCCTACGGAATGTCCGTCATGCCGCAGCACGGATTTGAAGATGCACGGATTCGGTACAGAACGCATCGAAGATGACCTGAAAGTCGTCTTCCCTGAAGCTAACAGCGCACGCCTCGACCTTGACACGACGAGGACGAAAAACAGCTACCAGCACATACTGGAACAGTTTCAAAATAAAGAGACTAACATACTCGTAGGAACACAGATGGTGACCAAAGGCCTGGACTTCGACTCGGTGAAGGTGGTTGGAATTCTCAACGCCGACAATATGCTTACATTCCCTGACTTTCGCGCATACGAACGCAGCTTCCAGCTGATGGAACAGGTGAGCGGCCGCGCGGGAAGAAAAGGCGATAAAGGCAAGGTGATAATACAGACATATCAACCTCAGCATCCAGTGATACTCAATGTGATGAGTCATGACTATGTGAGATTTTATGAAGAACAGATGCCTATACGCCGTCAGTTCAACTATCCTCCGTATTCACGACTTGTGATGATACGACTAAAAGACGTGGACAGCCAGAAACTGAACAAGGCTGCAGATGAACTCGCCAAGATATTCCGTCAAGTGTTTAGAGAAAATCTCCTCGGACCAGAATATCCTGTGGTGTCAAGAGTGAAGAATCAGTATATCAAGCAGATGCTGATAAAAATACATAAAGACCTTAACTCGACAAAAGTCAAGGAGTTCATCAATAAGACCATAGAAGACTTCAAGCATAATACAGAATTTAAGTCGGTGAAGATACAGATTGACGTAGACCCGAATTAAAGTTGAAAACTGAAAATTGAAAATTGAAAGGTATAAGTCCCGATAGGGACGACAGACCATAGGCAGGTGGTGGAGCGCGTAACGCGAAACCCCTGTGAATGATAATACCAATTAATCATTTAAAGCTCCGTAGGAGCGACAGAGAATCAATCATCAAATGCATATTTCTCGTCGTATTTTATTCCGTATGCTTCTAAAAATGATTTGTATTCTTCACGGAATGTCATTGATTTATGGTGTTCATTCTGATTGCGGATATAATTTATCGTCTTGATAACAGATGATGAACTGACGGAAAAAGCTCCGTATCCTTCTTGCCAAGAAAAATTGTTGTAATATTTATCTATCGTTTTTATCCAACGACTACTGTCGGATTTTATAATTCTGACAAAGTCTGAAAGTGATTTGTTT